>NZ_JAKCFI010000021.1 GCF_021412625.1 Myxococcus stipitatus
CACCGGTCGAGGGCGCCAATCTCAGTCCCGAGGACGTAGCCCCAAGGCGAACACGGCGACCCTCTCCCGGTACCTTCCGGCCCGGGTGTATACCGGAATCGGAAGGCTGGTGGACTTCATACAAGGCGACATGGCGGGGCTCCCTCGGCGCGGACGCGACGGCGCCGGGGAATCTACACCAGGGCCACGGGACGCGGGATGCGCGCCCCGGCTAGGTACGACTCGGCCTCGAACAGGCCCACGTGGAGCCCAGCCGAGGCCGTCATCATCCTCCCGGGATGCGGGAGCGCGTCGACTCAGAGCGCCTTGCGCACCGGATTGGGGCTCTCGCGACACATGGCTGGAATAGCAGAATACGACCATTCACAGGCGCTCTTTTGAAGATAGGCAGGCAGAACCACGCGCACCCAGTCAACGATTGACGGACCGCGCGAGCACAGGAATAATCCACACTCATCCTTCACGGAGCCCGAATGCATCTCGAGCGCTTGCGCTTCAAGGAAATCAATCTCGCGGACCCATTCTTCGACTCACTGAAGGCGGGCTACAAAGAGTTTCCCATCTGGTTCGCCAAGAAAGCAGAAGACTTCGCATACGTCTTCAAGAACCCTCAAGGCACCATCGACGGATTCCTGTACCTCAAGCTCGAGAATGGCCCGGTCTCAGACACGAAGCCCCCGCTCCCATCCGCCCATCGCCTGAAGGTCGGGACGATGAAAATCAACGCTCACGGGACCAAGTTGGGCGAGCGATTCATCAAGAAGATCTTCGACCACGCGGTGTTCGACAAGGTCGAAGAAGTCTATGTGACGGTGTTTTCACACCACAGCCCTCTAATTGGACTTCTAGAACGCTATGGATTTCACGCGGCGGGAACCAAGGAATCCCCAAATGGAACGGAGTTGGTACTTGTAAAGCAGATGAAGGCAGCCCACGCAGACGTGGTACTGGACTATCCTCTCATCCGGCTACACGACAAGCGTGCCTACCTTCTTGCACTCCACCCTCAGTGGCACACGCGACTGCTCCCCGACTCAATCCTGAAGAACGAAGACTCCGACATCGTCCAGGACATCTCTCACACAAACAGTATCCACAAAGTATACTTGGCCGGGATGTTTGGGATGGAGGCACTGAGACGCGGAGATGTCCTCCTGATCTATCGGACATCAGACTACCAGGGCGCGGCACACTATCGCTCCGTCGCGACCTCGGTCTGTGTCGTCGAGGAATATCGCCCGATTCATTCCTTTGAAACACGCGACGAGTTTCTGACCTACTGTCGACCTTACAGTGTATTCGAGGAACAAGAACTCCAGCGTTTCTGGGCTGAAAGGAAGTACCCCCATGTCGTCCGTTTCACCTACAATCTGGCACTAAGGAAGCGGGTCACACGAAAGGTGATGATCGAGGAAGTGGGGCTTGACAGCAGCGCTCGGTGGGGATTCATGTCTCTGACTCATGGGCAGTTCGTGAATATCATTCGAAAGGGACTCACCGATGAAGGTCTTGTTATCTATCAAGCCTGAATACGCGGAGAAGATCCTCGAGGGAAAAAAGCACTACGAGTTTCGTAGAGCTGTTTTCAAGAACCCCGAGGTCAAAACTGTCGTCATCTATGCAACCAAGCCCGTCGGCAAGGTGGTAGGCGAGTTCGATATCGCCGAGGTTCTTTCGGAGTGCCCCAGCGACCTCTGGGCACGCACTTCGAAGCTGGCAGGAATCACTCGTCGCTTCTTCGACCAATACTTCACCGGCCGGAAGACGGCGTACGCCATCAAGGTCCAGAACGTCCGCCGCTACCGCAAGCCCCTGGAACTACAGACCCTCCTCGAAAATGGTGTGCCACCCCAATCGTTCTGCTACCTGCATTCAGCAAGGCAATAGGCGGCAGTGAGCGATTCGGCATCATGTCGACGCCGCGCTCCTCATGAAGCGCAGCGCGCATCCCCCTCGCTCACCACACATCGGACCTTCGTCCAATTGTACGAAGCAGGTACAGGGGGGCGCGGCGCCCCTGTCCGCAAGTAGCTCAGAGCGCCTTGCGCACCGCCTCCAGCGCGGCGTCGTAGTCCGGCTCGTGCGTCATCTCCGGGACGATCTCGCGGAACACCACCTTGCCGTCCCGGTCCACCACGAAGGTGCTGCGCGCCAGCAGGCCCAGCTCCTTCATGTACACGCCATACTTCCGCGCGAACTCCCGGTCCTTGTAGTCCGACAGGACGCTGACGTGGTTGATGCCCTCGGCCGCGCTGAAGCGGTTGAGCGCGAAGGGCAGGTCCAGGCTCACGTACCAGACCTTCACGCCCGGCCCCATCTCCGTCGCCTGCTTGTTGAAGGTGCGCAGCTGGATGGCGCACACCTTCGTGTCCACGCTGGGCGACACGCTCAGCACCACCACGTTGCCCTTCACGTCGGACAGGTGCACCGCGTCACTGGCATTGAGCCCCTTGTAGACGGTGAAGTCCGGGGCGATGTCGCCCTCCTTCACCTCCTGCTCGCCCTCCAGCGTCACCGGCTGTCCGCGGTAGGTGACCCTGTTCTTGAACTCGGCCATGCCTCTCCCCTCTCACGTCACGCGGCCAGCAACGCCGCACCAATGAGGCCGCTGTCGTCGCCGAGCTCCGCGTCGGCGATGAGCAGCCCCTCGCGGGACGTCTGGGACGCCCACGCCCGCACACCCTCCAGCACCCGCCGGCGCATCCCCGGGCAGTGGTTCAACACCCCGCCCCCGAGGATGAGCCTCGCCGGATTCAGCATCGTCACCTGGTTGGCCACCGCCAGCGCCAGGAACCGGGCGGCCCGCTCATACACCTCCCGGGCCTCCGCGTCGCCCGCTTCCGCCGCCTGCTCCAGCACCAGCGGCGTCAGCTTCGCCGGGTCGCCGTGGCACAACGCCGCCAGCCCCGGCGACGTGCCCGCCGCCAGCAGCTCGCGCGCCTGCGCGATGAGGTTGTGGCCGCCGGTGTACGCCTCCAGGCAGCCCTGCTCGCCGCAGCCGCAGCGGCGGCCCCCCGGCACCACCTTGATGTGGCCCAGCTCGCCCGCGACGCCCCCCGCGCCATCCAGCAGCCGGCCCCCGGAGATGATGGCGCTGCCCACGCCGGAGCCCACGAAGACCACCAACAAATCCTGCGCCCCGCGCCCCGCGCCCGCGTGCAGCTCGCCCCAGGCCGCGGCCGACAGGTCGTTCACCACCCGCACGGGCTGCCCCAGGCGCCGGGTGAGCAGGTCGCCCAGCGGCACGTTGCGCCAGCCCAGGTTCGGAGCGACGGACAGCACCCCCGAATCCTTGTGGATCTGCGCGGCGGCGCCGACGCCACACGCGCCCACCACCACGCCCGCCGACTTCACCGCCGCGGACGCCGCCTGGGCGATGGTCTCCACCACGCCGGACGGGCTGCGCTCGCCGAGCGCCACCTTCGACGACGCCAGCATCCTCCCCGCGCCGTCCACCACCGCGGCACGGGCAAACGTCCCACCCAGGTCGATTCCAAGCGTCGGCATGGGAGTGTCCTTTCTCAGACCTTCACCCGGTCCACCAGCTCCGTCACGAGCGCCTCCACGTCCTTCTGACGAGCCTCGTCCTTCAGCGCCCCGTCCGGAGTGAACGCCTCCCCCGCGCGCGCCAGGTGCAGCTGCGTGGGCAGGACCATCGCCCCCACCGCCAGCATCACCTGCCGCAGGTGCGGCTGCATGCGAGCGGTGCCAAAGGGGCCAGGGCTGGCCCCCATGACGGCGGCCCACTTGCCCTGGAACCGCCGGCCCGGGGGGCGAGAGGCCCAGTCGATGGCGTTCTTCAAGCCGCCCGGAATCGACGAGTTGTACTCCGGACTGGAGATGATGAACGCCTGGGCGTTGCCCACGCGCTCGCGCAGGTCCACCACGGAAGGAGGCAGGCCCGCCGCCTCGACGTCGGCGTCGTACAGCGGCAGGTCCTGGGCCTTCAGGTCCAGCACGTCCACCTGCGCGCCCAATTCGCGCGCCTTCTTCACCGCCAGGTCGACGAGCAGCCGGTTGAAGCCGCCCGTGCGCAGGCTGCCGCTGACGGCGAGGATGCGAGGACCGCTCATGCTCACCCTCCGACCTCGCGCTGCACGCGGGCCACGGTGCCCTCGATGAGGGCCTGGATCTCCTTCAGCCGCTCGGGCGTGTTGGCCTCGAAGCGCAGCACCAGGATGGGCTGGGTGTTGGAGGCGCGGATGAGGCCCCAGCCGTCCGGGAACGTCACGCGCACGCCGTCCACGTCGATGATGTCGTGGCCCGCGGCGCGCAGCGTCTCCGTGGCGCGCTTGACCATCTCGAACTTCTTCTCCTCCTTCGTGTCGAAGCGCAGCTCGGGGCTGGCGTAGGTCTTCGGCACGTCGGAGAGCAGCTCGGAGAGCTTCTGGGGTTCGTGGGTGAGGATCTCGAGCAGGCGCGCGGACGAGTACACCGCGTCGTCGAAGCCGAAGTAGCGGTTCTTGAAGAAGATGTGGCCGCTCATCTCGCCGGCCAGCTCCGCGTGCTCCTCCTTCATCTTCGCCTTGATGAGCGAGTGGCCCGCCTTCCACATGACGGGCTTTCCGCCGCGCCTGGCGATGTCGTCGTACAGCGTGTAGCTGCACTTCACCTCGCCGACGATGGCCGCGCCCGGGCTCTCCTTGAGCACGTAGCGGCTGAAGAGGACCATGAGCTGGTCGCCCCAGAGGATGTTGCCCTGGTCGTCGATGACGCCGATGCGGTCGCTGTCACCGTCGTAGGCGATGCCCACCTCGGCCTTCTCGCGCTTCACGGCGGCGATGAGGTCCTGGAGGTTCTCCACCACGGTGGGGTCCGGGTGGTGGTTGGGGAAGGTGGCGTCCATCTCGCAGAACAGAGGGACGACGTCGAAGCCCATGCTCTGGAAGAGGGGCACGGCGATGGCGCCGCCGGTGCCGTTGCCCGCGTCGATGACGATGCGCATCCCCTTGCGGCCCACCTTCACCGTCTGCCGGACGAAGTGGTTGTAGGGGGTGATGATGTCGAACGGGGTGACGGTGCCGGGGGTGGCGTCCACCACGAAGTCGCGCGCCTCGATGAGCTTGCGCAACGCCTGGATTTCGTGGCTGTGGAAGGTCGTCTTGCCCGCGCCAATCTTGAAGCCGTTGTACTCGGGCGGGTTGTGGCTGCCGGTGATCATGGCCAGGCCATCCACCGGCAGGGTGTTGGCGGCGAAGTAGGTCAGCGGCGTGGGCACGACGCCCACGTCGAAGACGTTGAGGCCGGTGGAGGTGAGGCCGGCACACAGCGAGTCGCGGAAGCGGGTGGACGACTCGCGGCAGTCGCGGCCCACGGCGATGTAGCGGCCGCCCTGGCGCCGGATGATGGTGCCCAGGCCCTTGCCCAGCAGCTCCACCACCTCGGCCGTGAGGTCCTTGTCGACCAGACCCCGGATGTCGTACTCGCGGAAGATATGCGCGTTCATGAAGGTGTCCCCGCCCGCCGTGAACCGGAGGGCATCGAGGGGGGCGGACTCTACACGAGCCCAAGCCCTCCCGGCACCCACAGGACACCCGAGGCCGACTGCTGAACGGACACCCTCCACGCCAGGGGACGAGCGGGTCCCTGGGGTGCCAATCAACCCCTGGTTCCGCCTGCTTGTCCGACAGCTGACGGGGCCAAGGCCCTCGGTCTCCCCTGGCGCACGCGTGCGGATGCGTGACGCGCGTGCCCCCCGGGCGACCTCCTGATGCTCAGAACGACGCGGTCGGCGCCTCCACCGGGTCCAGGGCGACGGACACCGCCCGTGTGCGGGCCCGCAGGTCCTGGTAGTGCCGCAGCCAGCTCGTGTTGAGCGGATCCAACGCCAGCGCCTCCGCGTACCGCGTCAGGGCCTCCTCCAGCGAGTGGCCCACCTCCAGCGCGTGGCCCTGCGTGAACAGCGCCCGCGCCCGCGACTCCGCCAGCGGCCGGGCCTCCAGGAACGCCTTGCGCAACGGCTCCACCCGCTCGTCGGTCAGCCCCGCCTCCACGCACCGCGACACCCCCGCCAGGTTGCCGCGCACCGCATCGAAGCCCACCCGCGCCAGGGGCTCCCCCAGCGTCCTGCCCGCCAGCTCCACCTGGCGCCGCAACACCTCCAGCGCCCTGCGCTGTCCGGTGGGCAACCGCCGCTGCCCGAACGCGCTCAGCCGACGCAGCGTCGCGCTCACCCGCCGGCGCACCCCCTCGAAGTCCTCGCCCCGCGACGCCCCGAGCAACGCATACGGGTCCTTCATCACCACCGCCGCCCGCGCCAGCAGCCGCGCCAGCTCCCCGTCCGGCACCGGCTCCGCGTCCGGTCCACCGCGCGGCACGCCCTGGACGCCCAGCGCCTGCCCGAGCAACCGCCGCGCCGCCTCGCTCGCGAACTGCACGCACAGTCCGGAGGCCCCTTCCCACGCGCGCGCCTCCTCCACCGTCACGTGGCGGACGACGTCGCAGTCACACGCCACCACGCTCCCCTGGAAGGACAGCTCCACCGGCACCTGCGCGGCCAGCGGCGGCAACGGCCCGACCCAGTGCGCGAAGAAGCCGTCCACCGTCACGTCCCCCACCGTCACCCGCACCAGCTCCGCGTCCCGCCCCAACCCCAGCCGCACCCCCAACCCCTCGGGCGCCGCCACGCGCGGACCGGACACCGGCGGCCCCGCCTCCTCCCGCCCGTGTGCCGCGTCCAGCAGCGCCACGTGCAGCGGCGTGGCCCCGTCCTCCGGCACCACCTGTCCGAAGAGCGACAGCGTCCCCTTCGACGTCCGCGTCCGCCGCGGCGACGTCGAAGTCCCTGGCACCGCCCCCAGCGCCTCCCGGAACTCCCGCGCCGACGCGAAGCGCTCCTCCGGCCGCTGCGCCAGCGCGCGCAACAACACCCGCGAGAGCGCCTCCGGCACGCGGGGCTCGAGCTGGTGCGGCGGCGCCGCGGCCAGCGTCCCCACCCGCCCGAATCCGAAGGGCAGCCGCCCCGTCGCCAGCAGGTAGCCCACCACCCCCAACGCGTACAGGTCCGCGCGCCCGTCCACCGCCTCGCCCGCCCACTGCTCCGGCGCGATGAACGCCGGCGAGCCCACCACCATGCCGCACGCGCGCTCCTCCTCGGAGAGGCTGGCGGAGAGCACCGCGTTCGCCCCGAAGTCGAGCAGCTTCACCCGCCGCCACCCGCGCGCGTCCCACCCCAGCACGAGGTTGTCCGCGGACACGTCCCCGTGCACCAGCCCCCGCGCGTGCGCCGCCTCCAGCGCGTCCAGGGCCTGGTCCAGCAGCTCCACCACCTCCGCCGCGGGCAGCGGCACCGGCAGCTGGGAGAAGCGCTCCCCTTCCGCGTACTCCATCAACAGGCACGGCAGGCCGCCGGGCCCGCGCCGCGCGTCGAGCACCCGGGCCACGTTGCGGTGCACCAGCCCTCGCAGCGCCCGCGCCTCCGCCAGGAAGCGCGAGCGCACCAGCGGCCGCGACGCCAGGTGCGGATGCAGCACCTTCACCGCGAAGCGATGCCCCGACGGCGGGTGCTCGGCCAGGTACACCGTGCCCAGCGTGCCCGACCCGACCACCGACCGCAGCAGCAGCGGCCCATGCCGCTGGCCCTCCAGCGAAGCGGCCCGCGAGAAGCTGCCGGGACAGGAAGTGCCAGCCGCGTGCTCCACCGCGCAGTGCCTGCATGCCATGTTCGCCACCGCCCTGCCGCCCCGGGATGGGGCGGGCGGACGCGGCACTGCAACCGGCGTGCACCCCCGGCTTCGTCGCCCGGTGGACAGCACAACCTCCCACCGGACCGAGAACCCCGACTAACCCGTCACCCAGTCCCGGTAGAAGTTTCAGCCCCCCGCGCGGAAGTTTCTCCAGCGCACACTGGGGCCCGGGGCGCCTACAGGTACTTCTGGAGCTTGCGGGCCTTGAGCGCCTCCACCACCTTGCGCACGTCCTGGCTCTTCTCGCGCGGCACCACGAGCACCGCGTCGCCCGAGTCCACCACCACCACGTCGGACAGGCCCACCACCGCCAGGGGCCGCTTGTCCGCGAGGATGACGCAGCGCTCGCAGTCCACCACCACCGCCGCGTCGCCGGACACCACGTTGCCCTTCGCGTCCGCCGGCCGCACCTCCGGAATCGCCGCGAACGAGCCCACGTCCGACCAGCCGAAGTCTCCCGGCAGCACCGCGATGTTCGACGCCTTCTCCATGACGCCGTAGTCGATGGAGATGGACGGCAGCTTGGGGAACACCTTCTTCAGCACCGCGCCGAACGTCCGCTTGCCCACCGCCTGCTGGAGCGCGGCCAGCCCCTTCTTCATCTCCGGCATGTGCTTGGCGAACGCGTCGAGGATGACGTCCGCGCGGAAGACGAAGATGCCGCCGTTCCACAGGTACTCGCCGGAGGACACGTACTGGCGCGCCGTCTCCAGGTCGGGCTTCTCCTTGAACGCCTTCACCGCCTGGCCACCGCCCGCGAGCGCGTCCCCCACCTGGATGTAGCCGTAGCCCGTCTCCGGGCCGTGGGGCTTGATGCCCAACGTGACGATGTGGCCGCCCTCGGCGATGCGGGCCGCCTCCGCCAGCGTGGCCTTGAAGGCCGCCACGTCCGCCATGTGGTGGTCGGAGGGCAGCACCGCGAGGATGCCCTTCGGGTCCCTGGCGGCCACCACCACCGCCGCCAGCGCGATGGCCGGCGCCGTGTTGCGGGCCACCGGCTCCACCAGCAGGTTCCCCTTGGGCAGGCCCTTCACCAGCTTCGCCGCGTTCCTCGCGTGCTGGGGACCGCACACGATGAAGGTGTTCTTCACCGGGGACAGGCCCTTGAGGCGGCCCGCCGTGTCGGTGATGAGCGGCTGCTTCGAGGCCAGCGGGAGGAACTGCTTGGGACGCGCCTGACGCGACAGCGGCCAGAAGCGCGTGCCGGAACCACCGGCCATGATGACGGGGTAGAGGGCCATGCGGGGTACGACTCCTGCGAGCCGGCATGGGGGCCGGCGGTATGCCCGACGGGGTCTGCCCGGCGGTACGCCACCGGGGCTTTCCCGGTGAATGGCCGCGCACCATACCGTTTCGGCCTTTCCTGGAAAGAGGGGTGCGTCCCCGGGGGCCTCCGGGGCGTGGCCCCCACCCCGCCGCCCGCCCGTCCGCCCCCCGGACGAAGGAACGGCCGGAAGCGGCGGGAGTTTTGACCCGCCCCCAAAAAGCCAGTCTCATGCCGCGCTGTTGGACTTCCTCAAGGCCAGATCCACCGGGCTGACCCTCGCCCTCGCCGTCGCGTTGGCGTTGGGGCTGTCGCTTGCCCCCATTCCCAAGGCGTGGCGCCCGCTTCCGAGTCTCCAGGACGCGCCGTTGAAGCAGCAACTGGTCGCGCTGGTGGTGCCCGCGTCCTTCACCGGCGGCCGCGCGGCGCGGCCGCCCGAGGACGTGGCCACGGCGGGGACGACGACCACGGCGCCGCCCAAGGTCGAGGAGGAGGACCCGGACGCCGGGACGGCCGTGGCAGAGCTGCCGCCGGACCTGCCGGTGGTGCCCACCACGCCGGGCATCGGCCTGGAGGAGCTGAGCGCGCCCACGCTGGCGCGGGCCATGGAGCTGGAGGCGCTGCGCGAGCGGATGAGCGCCCAGCACGTGGACATCGAGCTCAACTGCCGCAAGGCGCGCGCGGATGGGAGCTGCGAGGAGGACGGGCTGGCCCCCTTCCACCGCGCCCTCTCGGAGCTGCGCGCGGACACCCGCCGCTCGCCCGTGCGCGTGGTGCACCTGGGCGACTCGCTGGTGGCGTCGGACTACATCACGGACGTGGTGCGCGACCGGCTCCAGGAGCGCTTCGGCTCGGGCGGCAAGGGCTTCCTCTTCATCACCCGTCCAGCCAGCGCGGGCCGCTGGACGCGCTCGGGGCGCGGCTCGGACGGCTGGGAGATTGCGCGCCTGGTGGACACCCAGTGGCCGCGCGACAGGGTGGGTTGGACGGGCGTGGCCTTCACCGCCGGCGGCGGCTCGCAGAGCACGCGCTATGACGTGGAGGGCTCGCGCGTGGCGGAGCTGTTCTTCCTCGCCCAGCCCTCCAGCGGCT
Source organism: Myxococcus stipitatus (assembly GCF_021412625.1). Next base: position 10,042 of record NZ_JAKCFI010000021.1, read on the forward strand.
CCGTGCAGCTGTCGGTGGACGGCCGTCCGCTCCAGAAGGTGCAGACGCGCGGCTTCTCCAAGACGAAGTCGGAGGCGGCCTTCGCGCGGGTGAGCCTGCCCGAGGGCGCGAAGACGCTGACGCTCACCACCTCCGGCAAGGTGGAGCTGCACGGCGTGACGCTGGAGACGGGCACGCCGGGCGTCATCTACGACACGGTGGGCCTGCTCGGCGGCATGGCGGAGGTGTACCTGCGCGCCCAGCCCGCGGCCTTCCGCGCGCAGCTGCGGCAGCGCAAGCCGTCCCTGGTGGTGCTGATGGTGGGCGGCAACGAGGCGTTCTTCTACTCGCGCGAGCGCACCACGCTGGAGGAGGTGCGCGCGCAGATGAAGGAGCTGGTGTCGCGCGTGCGCGCCAATGTCCCGGACGCGGCGTGCCTCGTCATGTCGCCCATCGACGCGGGCGTGCGCACCATGGGCGGCGAGCTGGTGCCGCGCCGGGGTTCGAAGGAGGTCTCCGACATCTTCCGCGAGGAGGCGCGCCTGGGTGGCTGCGCCTTCTGGGACGCGTACACCGCCATGGGTGGCGAGGGCGCGGCGCTGCGGTGGCTGGAGGCGGGGCTGATGCTGGAGGACCTGGTCCACCCGCGCGCGAAGGGCTCGGACCTGCTGGGCCACCTCTTCGACCTGGCGCTCCAGCGCAGCTTCGCGAAGTCGCGCGCGCCGCTCGTGCCGGTGGCGGACCCGCCCGGGCTGCGGGACGCGGACACCGCGCTGGCGAAGACGTTCGCCCGGCTGCGCCGCCGCGAGGAGGGCGAGCCGCTGCGCGTGGGAATCTCCCAGCTGGGCGCGTCCCACACGGCGGCCCACTACTTCACGGACGCGGTGCGCGAGGTGCTGGCGAAGCGCTTCGGCGACGCGGGCCGGGGCTTCATCGCCGCCGGAAAGTCCTCGCCGCGTCTGGAGGGCGCGAAGGTGGCCCGCCAGCTCGAGGGCGAATGGAAGGTGGAGGACGCGCTCGAGGCCCCGCCCGGTGGGCTGTGGGGGCTGACCGGCATCCGCGCCGTGGGCGCGCCGGGCGCGAAGCTGCGCATCGAGTTCTGCAAGGGCTGCCCGGACGGGAAGGCGCCCTCGGGGCGGCTGGACCTGTACGCCATGGACGTGCCGGACACGGCCTCGCCGGAGATTCGCGTGGACGGGGAGGCGCTGCCGCCGGACGCGCCGCCGCCCGAACCGCTCACCGCGCCCACCGTGCGCATCCGCTCCTTCCCCGTCACCGGCCCCTCGCACAGCGTGGAGGTCGTCGCGGCCCAGGGCGGCGGCACCACCGTGCTGGGCGCGTCGCTGGAGTACGACACGCCGGGCGTGGTGCTGGACGCGCTGGGGCTGCCAGGGGCCACGGCCTTCACGCTGCGGGACATGGACGCGGCGGCGGTGGACGCGCAGCTCACCTCGCGGCGGCCGGACCTGCTCGTGTTCTGGTACGGCACCAACGAGGCGGGGCTGGCGGACCTGGACGCGGCGACGCTGCGCCGGGACTACGCCGCCCTCATCGCCCGCCTGCGCAAGGCCACCAACGCGGAGTGCCTGCTGATGGGGCCCACCGACCGGCTGGAGAAGGACGCGAGCGGCCGTTGGAAGGAGGCGCCCGCGCTGACGGCCGTCCTCGACACGCTGCCCCAGGTGGCCCGGGACGCGGGCTGCGCGTACTGGTCGCCCCGGGCGGCCATGGGCGGAGAGCGGGCCATGTTGCGGTGGCAGCGCGCGCAGCCGGTGCTCGGCAACCCCGACGGCGTGCACCTGACGCCGGAGGGCTACGAGCGGCTGGCGGGCGCGTTCGCGCGCGACCTGCTGTCGGCCTACGAGGCGCGCAAGAAGGGCGAACCCACCGCGCGGATGGAGGGCAACTGACGTGCTGTCTCACAGCCTCCAGTACCTCGTCTTCGTCATCACGGTCTTCGCCCTGTACTGGGCCGTGCACCGTCAGTACTGGCCGCGCCTGCTGACGCTGCTGATCGCGAGCGTCTACTTCTACGCGGCCTTCACGCCCTTCCCGCTCATCATCTTCCTGGTGGGCGTGGCGGTGGACCACGCGCTGGTGAAGGGCATGGCGCGCTGGGAGTCGCCCGGCGTGCGCAAGCTGCTCGTCACGCTGTCGGTCGTCTCCAACCTGGGCCTGCTCGCGGGCTTCAAATACCTGGAGATGTTGCGGCAGACGGCGCTGGCGCTGCTGGCGCCGTGGGGCATCGAGGTGCGCACCGAGCCGTTCAGCCTGCTGATGCCGGTGGGCCTGTCGTTCTACGTCTTCCAGGCCATCAGCTACACGGTGGACGTGTACCGTGGGAAGGCGAGCGCCGAGCACAACATCCTCGAGCACCTGCTCTACATGCTGTTCTTCCCGCGCGTGGTGAGCGGCCCCATCGTCCGCGCGTCGGACCTGATGGCGCGCTTCCGCGACGTGCCCACGCTCACGCCGGACGACGGCGGGCGGGCGATGTTCCGCATCGCCGTGGGCCTGGTGAAGAAGCTGGTCATCGCGGACGTGCTGGGCAGCGGAATCGTCGACCCGGTGTTCGCGGCGCCGGAGAAGTACGCCTCCGCCGAGTGCGTCGTCGCGGCCATCGCCTACACCTTCGAGCTCTACTACGACTTCTCGGGGTACTCGGACATCGCGCTGGGCGTGGCGGCGCTGTTCGGCTTCAAGTTCCCGGAGAACTTCAACCGGCCCTATCTGGCGAAGAACCTGGGCGAGTTCTGGAACCGGTGGCACATGAGCCTGTCCACCTGGCTGCGGGACTACCTGTACCGGCCGCTGGGCGGCAACCGCGTGTCGAAGCCGCGCGTGCTGTTCAACCTGATGACGGTGATGGTGCTGGGCGGCCTGTGGCACGGGGCGGACTGGCGCTTCGCGGTGTGGGGCGCCGTGCACGGCGTGGCGCTGGGCGTGCTGCGTTGCTGGGAGTGGACGGTGGGCAAGCCGGAGAAGCCGGGCATCCCCCGCGTGGCGGTGGGCATGCTCGCGACGTTCACCATCGTCGTGCTCACGCGCGTCGTCTTCCGGGCGCCGGACATGACGCACGCGGGAGGGTTCTACGCGCGGATGCTGGCGGGTGTGCCGGGCATCGCCAACGTCAGCCCGCTGGTGTGGGGCATGCTCGCGGCGGCGGTGTTCTTCCACGCCACGCCCATGAAGCTCTACACCACGGCGTCGGAGCTGTTCGTCCGGCTGCCGGTGCCCGTGCGCGCGGTGGCCATCGTGCTGCTCGGCCTGGGCATCCGCCACCTGTCCGCGGTGGAGACGCGGCCGTACGTGTACCTCCAGTTCTGAGCTGGACGCCACGGCGCGCGGTGGACGAAGGTGCCGGGCATGTCGCACGCCTCCATGTCTTCCCGTGTCCCCGTGGACGCGGACCTGGCCCGGCGCATCGAGCGGGCCCAGGCCGAGCAGAACCGCGGCGCCACGCCCGCCCAGGGCGTCCTCGAAATCGCCGGAGGGCTGGCGCTCTTCAACGGCCCGGGCTCACCGCTCACCCAGGCCATCGCGCTGGCGCTCGACGGCCCCATCGACGCGGCGACGCTCGACCGCGTGGAGGCGCACCTCGGACAGGGCGGCGGCCCGGTCCCCATCGAGCTGACGCCCTTCACGCACCCCTCGCTCGCCCAGGAGCTGGCGCGCCGAGGCTACCGCGTGGCCGAGTTCCAGCAGGTCTTCGCGCGCGCCCTGCCCGGCGCGCCGCTTCCCGCCCACGCTGCGGAGGTCCGCCCCATCCAACCGGGCGAGGCGGAGCTGTTCGCGCGCACGGTGGGCCAGGGGTTCCTGGGGCGCGAGGAGCTGACCGACGACGAGGCCACGCTCATGCTCTCCGCCGCGACGATGCCCGGGACGACGTGCTTCCTCGCCCGTGTCGGCGGTGAACCCGCGGGAGGCGGCACGGCGGCCGTGCACGACGGCGTCGCGACCCTGTCCGGCACGGGCGTACGCGAGCGCTTCCGGGGGCAAGGGCTGCAACAGGCGCTCATCACCACGCGGCTGGAGTGGGCCCTGCGTCAGGGTTGCACGTTGGCGTCGAGCAGCACGCATCCGGGCACGCCGTCGCAGCGCAACATGGAGCGACTGGGGTTCTTCGTCGCCTACCCCAAGCTGGTGATGGTGCGCGACACGCCGAGCGTCTAGCGAGCCCCGCCCAGCATCGCCTCCACCCCGGGCACCTGCGCCACCTGGGTGAGGAAGTCGCGGAGGATGCGCGCGGTCGCGCCCCAGATGACGTGCGAGTCGTACGTGTAGAAGTACAGGTCCCGCTGGGCCCCGAGCACTTCCTTCTTCTCGATGCGGAGGATGGCCGGGTCGAGCAGGTTCACCAGCGGCACCTCGAGGATGAAGGCCACCTCCTCGGGGCTGGGGACGTACTTGCCGTCGCCCGGGATGACGCCGACGAAGGGGCGGATGCGGTACTGGGAGATGGTGGGCACCTCGTCCAGCATGCCCAGCACGCGCACGCCGCTCCGGTCGATGCCCAGCTCCTCCTCGGTCTCGCGCAATGCCGTGTGCAGCGGCGTCAGGTCCTCCGCGTCGCGGCCACCCCCCGGATAGCTGTACTGGTTGGCGTGGGTGCGGATGGTCGCGGGGCGGCGGGTGAAGAGCATGTGGGGCACGCCGTCGCGCTCGAACAGCGGCACGAGCACGGACGCCTCGCGCAGCACGAAGCCCGGGAGGTCCACGTCGCGCGCCGGGCGTGACGCCAGCCGAGCCTCCAACGCCTGGAACAGCGACTCCACGCTCACGACCACGCCCTCCCTAATCGTTCAACTGCTTCTCGACCGGCGCCTTGCCGGTCGGCGTCGGCGCGCCCACGTTCTCCACTCCGGACAGCGGCTGGAGCACGCCCGCCTGGAGCAACCCGAGCAGCAGCAGGCCCAGCGCCACGCGGTACACCACGAACACCAGCGTGGTGCGCGAGCGCAGGTAGTTCAGCAGCCACGCGATGGCCGCCATGCCGGACGCGAACGCCACCAGCGTCCCCACCCACAGCGACACCGCGGAGGGGCGCTCGGTGGCCTCCAGCAGGTGCTTGAGCTCGAAGATGCCGGCCAGCGTGGTGGCGGGGATGGACAGCAGGAACGAGTAGCGCGCCGCGTCCTCGCGCTTGAGGCCCAGCGACAGGCCGCCCGTCAGCGTGGTGCCCGAGCGCGACGAGCCCGGGATGAGCGCCAGCGCCTGCCACAGGCCGATGAGGATGCCGTCCTTCCAGCGCATGTCCGCGAGCGTGCGCTGGTGCGACGCGCGCTTCTCCACCACCAGCAGGATGAGCGCCAGGACGATGAGGCTGCCGGAGATGACGTAGAGCGAACGGAACTGCGTCTCGATGACCTTCTTGAAGGCCAGGCCACACACGCCGATGGGCAGCGTCCCCACCAGGACGAACCACGCCAGGCGCGACTCCACGGTGCCGAACGGGTCCTTCTTCACGAGCTGCCGGAAGAACGCCGCCGTCAGCGAGACGATGTCCTTGCGGAAGTAGATGAGCACGGCCGCGACGGTGCCCAGTTGGATGACCGCCGAGTACGCCGCGCCCGGGTCCCTCCAGCCGAACAGCTCGGGCGCGATGCGCAGGTGGGCGGTGGAGCTGATGGGGAGGAACTCAGTGAGGCCCTGGACCAGGCCCAGGACGATGGCTTCGAGGAGGCTCATAGGCGCGGTCCCCGGATGTATGCCCGGAGACCTCCGCCAGCAAGCGCGTTCCCGGATGTGTGTGCTGGCGAGCACGCGCCCCCCGCTCCAGGTAGGCTCCTGTCCGCGACATGCCCCCTGCCCCACCCTGCCCCTGCTGCTCCGGCCTGCGCTACCGCGAGTGCTGCGCCCCCTTCCACCGTGGCGAGGCGGAAGCGCCCGACGCCGAGCGCCTGATGCGCAGCCGCTACGCCGCGTTCGCCCAGCGCGAGGCGGCCTACCTGTGGAAGACCCTCCACCCGGACCACCCCGACCGCGCCCGGCCCCAGGAGGAGGTCTTGCGCGAACTGCGCGACTTCGCCCGCGCCCACCAGTACCCCAAGCTGGTGGTGATGGACCGCAGGCCCCCGGACGCGAACGGCGTCGCCCAGGTCCTCTTCTTCGCCAAGGTGTTCGAGAAGGGGAAGGAGCGCTCCTTCGTGGAACGCTCCTACTTCCGCCATGACGGCACCGGCTGGCGCTACCACTCCGGGGACACGCGCATGCCCCGCGACCTGCCCGTCCCTCCCGAAGCACTGACGCTCGACACCTTCCCGGAGTGAGGGTCCTCCGCCCGGAGCGCGACGCCCCCCTTCAAGGACGCCGCGGTCCTCCTCGCGAAGCCCGCTCGCCCAGGTACCGAGACGCCCGAGGACGACGCGCCGCGCGTGGTGCTCGCCGACGTGCGACTCGAGGCGGGACACCCGCGTGCGAGGCGGTGGAGCGACGCGCGAGGGCGCGGCGCGGGCAAGCGGCGCCGAGGCGCGCCCCGCGTCATGCGTTGGCGGTCACCACCACCGCGCGCTCCAACCGGTTCGCCGCGAGGTCGTCGCGGTGGACCACCGCGTAGACCCAGTTCGTGCCCCAGTCGAAGCCCGCCACCCGGTCGAGGTCGATGCGCCACAGCATCACGTACGCCTCGGGCGTATCGCCGAGCCCGGGCACCGGACCGAAGTCCTCCAGGCCGCCACTGGGGTGCCCCATGAGCCGGTGGCACGACGACTCGGCGCCCCACTCGTCCTCGAGATAGCCCTCCGGCGTCCACTCCATCCAGGCCTCGTGGAGCTCCTCGTCATCGGCGGGGAGCGGCGCCGTCCAGGCCGAGCCGCCGGGGAGCGAGAACCCCGACGAAAACCGCAGCCGCGTCTCCCAACGCCCCACCGACCGTGGCGGCGCGAGCGGACGCGCCTTCGCCTCGGAGGGGTCCGGGTACCACCGCACGCGGAACACGGGCGCGCCGAAGCGCGCCAGGGCCAGGTCGAGCGCGAGGAGCCCTCGGGAAGGCAACCCCGGTGGTGGCTCGGGGACCTCGTCGAACCGGACCTGTCCGAGGAAGCGATGCCCGCCCCACGACAGCGCCGCCTCCTCGACATACGGAACACCACCGAACTTGCTGTCGAGCACGGAGAGCACCGGCCGCGCGGCACGCAGCCCGCGCAGGCGATGCAGGAGCGAGGGATGCAGCGGTGACGAGGCCACGCGCTCCGAACGCGCGTACGTGCACGGGCGCGGGGCATCGGCGAGGAATCGCTCGACGTCGGACAGCAACGAGACGGAGCGGGAGCGGAGCATCGTCCTCAGCTCCGGAGGCGGGACAGGCGCGGGCCACATGACGTTCGAGGGTCTCCAACGGGACGGCGCTCGGGAGAAGGAGCACGCTAGCACCGCCCTCCCACGACGAGGCGCCGGGGTCCTCGATGCCCCCCGACGCCCACGCCCGACGCGAGGCCCGCGGCTCAGTACGAGCCAGGAGGCTCGGGGCAGACGCCCCCTTCATCCGTCGGGTCGGGAGGCGGCTTGTCGCCAATCTCCGTCGGGTTCTTGGTGTCCCCCGGCCCCGTCGGAACGATGGGCCGCGACGTCTGCGCCGCCCCCACCGCGGGTCCCACGAGCACGGCCAACAGCATCCACGTCTTCATGCGAGTCGTCATGTCGGACTTCCCGTCCGAGGCGAGCCGGCCCTCCTCGCCTCGACGCCGGAACCCACGCGCCCGCCCCCTCCACCTGACGCGCGCCCCCAGGTCCTTGCCGGGCGCAACCATCCCTTGCATCGGGCCCGGGACGCGCCCGCCTCCCCGCCCTCGGAATCACTGGCGCCCCAGCGCCCCCACCATTACTGAGTGAATTCCGGAACGCGGCGCGTTCCATATTGGTCCGACGACCGGACAGTCTGGCGAGGAGCGGGTCGATGGCGTCGAAGGTCGCGAGCGAGGTACCGGCCAGGCCGGGGCGTCCTCGCGACAGCACCCGGGACGCGGAGATTCTCGCCGCGGCGCTCGAGGTGCTCGGCGAGGTGGGCTACGAGCAGCTCACCATGGAGGCCGTGGCGGAGCGGGCGCGCGCGGGCAAGGCGACGCTCTATCGCCGGTGGGACTCCAAGGAGGCGCTGACCGTCGATGCGCTCGCCTCCCTGACCTCGCGCGAGCCGCCCTCGGGAGAGGGCATCGGCCTGCGAGAGGACCTGCTCGCCGCCCTGGGACACCCCGGGGGAGCGCGGACGCAGAGGCTCCAGCGCGTGCTCGGCGGCATGGTGTCCACCGCGTGTGGCCACCCGGAGCTGGCGACGGCCTTCCGCAAGGAGTGGCTCCAGCGCCAGCGTCAGGCCCTGCGCCGCGCGCTCGAGCGCGCCGTGGAGCGCGGCGAACTGTCCCCCCGTCGGCTGCGCGCGCTGCTCGCCGGCCGGTGTCCCCCCGTCCTCGACGTGGGCCCCGCGCTCCTCTTCCATCGCTGCCTCATGTCGGGGCAGTCCATCACCGACGGGAGCATCGAGGACGTCGTGGACCACGTCCTGCTCCCCCTCATCCGCTCCGGCCAGGAGACCCCATGAGCATCCCCCTCTCCGTCCTCGACCTCGCCCCCATCGGCACGGGCTCCACCGGCGCCCAGGCGCTGCGCGACAGCCTCCGGCTCGCCCAGCGCGTGGAGCAGCTGGGCTACCACCGCCTCTGGTACGCGGAGCACCACGGCATGCCCGGCATCGCCAGCTCCGCGCCCGACCTGGTCATCGCGCACGCCGCGCAGGTGACGTCGCGCATCCGCGTGGGCTCGGGAGGCGTGCTCCTGCCCAACCACTCGCCGCTCGCCGTGGCGGAGCGCTTCGGCATCCTGGAGTGCCTGCACCCCGGGCGCATCGACCTGGGCCTGGGCCGCGCCCCCGGCGGCGAGCCCGCGACCTCCTACGCGCTGCGCAGGGACCCGCGCGCCGCCGAGGACTTCCCCTCCGACGTCCAGGAGCTGATGACGCTGTTCGCGGGCAAGCCCGCCGCAGAGGGCGCCTTCAGCAGCGTGAAGCTCGTGCCGTGCCCGGAGAACGCGCCTCAAATCTGGCTGCTCGGCTCCAGCCTCTTCAGCGCCCAGTTGGCGGCCGTGCTCGGCCTGCCCTTCGCGTTCGCGCACCACTTCAGCCCCCAGAACACCCTGCCCGCCGTGCGCATCTACCGCGAGCGCTTCGCCAAGGCGGGCCACGCCCACGCGCCGCGCGTGCTGCTCGCCGTGGGCACCGTGGCGGCGGACACCGAGGCGCGCGCGCGGGACATCGCCAGCTCGCTGGGCCTGACGTGGGTGCGCATCCGCACCGGCAAGACGGGCCAGCTGCCCTCCGTGGAGGAGGCGCGTCAGTACCCGTGGACGCCCGAGGAGCGCGCGTTCGCCGACGACTTCCTCTCCACCCAGGTCATCGGCGACGCGGCCACCGTGCAGGAAGGGCTCCTGCGCCTGGCCCGGGAGGCCCAGGCCGACGAGCTGATGCTCAGCACCATGGTCCACGACATCGAGGACCGCGTGCGCTCCTACGAGCTGGTGGCGGAGCGCTTCGGGCTCACCGACACGGCCCGGCCCCAGGCCCGCTGAGCCCACGGCGCGCGCGCTACTTCAAGAGGTAGCGCGCCTCGAAGCCGGCGAAGAGGTCCAGGTACTGCTCCAGGTAGCGGGTGAGCAGGAAGTGGTTCTTCACCGTCTCGCGGCCCCGCTGTCCCATCGTCTCCCGGAGCTTCGGGTCCCGGAGGAGCTGGACGATGCGCTCGGCGCACTGCTCGACGGTGTCGACGAGGAAGCCGTTGTACCCGTCCCGTATCTGGTGGCGGATGCCCCCCACGTTGCCACCGATGACGGGCGTGCCCTTCCACATCGCCTCCGCCACCGTGAGCCCGAAGCCCTCGCGCAGCGACTTCTGGAGCACCACCGCGGCGCGGCGCTGGAGCGCGTTGACGAGCGCGGTGTCCTCGCGGATGAGCAGGATGACGCGCTCCTCCTGGTGCCGCAGCAGCTCGCCATAGACCTCCTGTCCCTCCGGGTCGTCGTTGGCCAGGTTGCCCAGCAGCACCAGCGTGCAGGGCACCTCGCGCCGCGCGAGCTCGAAGGCCCGCACCACGCCCTCCGGGTCCTTCCACCGGTCGAAGCGCGACACCTGCACCACCAGCGGCAGGTCGGTGGGAATGCAGTGGCGCGCCAGCCGCTCGTCGACCTCCTCCTCCGACAGCTCCCGGTTCTTGATGGAGAACGGGTCGATGGCTGGCATGAAGAAGCGCTGGGGGGTCCTGAGCGCCCGCGCGTACTCCGGGATGCTGAACACGGCCGCGTCGTAGTCGTCGACGAAGGGCCGCAGGTAGTCCCAGACCTCGGGCGTCGGCTGGGACAGGTCCAGGTGGCAGCGCCATATCCACGGTCCGCGCTTGCGGCTGTGGCGAACGAGCGGCAACGGCTGCGGGTCGTGGACGATGACCCGGTCGTGGTCCAGCAGGTTGCGCACCGCGTTCTGGTAGACGACCTCCTCGTAGATGTCGCGCTTGAGCCGCGTGAAGCGGATGCACCCGCCCTGGAGCGCGTTGTGCATCTTCTTCGTGATGCTGAAGAAGTCGGGAGGCCCCTGGATGGCGCGCCATTCGGTGAGCAGCCCCACGCTGTTCATCAACAGCGTGAGTGGCGACAGGAGCTCCACCACGCCACCGCCGTAGTACGTGGAGTTGACGTGGGCCACCCGCAGGTCCTGGAGCGGAAACGCCTTGGCGAGGATGCGATCCACCGCCTCCGCGCCGATGAGGGGCGCGTAGTCCTCGACCCGCACGAGCTGGTGATCGCTGGAGGGAGACATCGTCCGCGGAGCGTGTCCACCCCGGAGCCATCCCCCAAGGGCCCCGCACTCCGAGCCGCCGCTCCTGTTCACCAGCGGAACGAAGCGCCGCGCGCCTGAGGCCCCGAGGCCACGCCAGCGTGGTCCCGTGGACACGACGGACTCCCGGCGCGAGCCCCCATCGGCGCGCCCCCTCGGGAGAAGCCCGTGGCCCACCTCTTGCTCCCACATGAGCCCACGTGGGTCGCCGCTTCGCCCACGCCCTCGCTCCTGGAGCCAGCATGTCGAAGTCTCCGCTTCCGCGTCATTCGTGCATCGGACTGGTCACCGCCCTCCTCGTCGTCGCGGGACATGCGCTCGGCGCGCCCGCGTCGAACCCCGCCCAGGTCCCGCCCGCGCCGAAGTCCTGCTTCCTGTTGATGGACCTGGCCACGGGCGAGGTGACGCGCTCCGGCGGGGCCCTTTGCGCCACGCGCCTGCCCCCCGCGTCCACGTTCAAGATTCCCCACGCGCTCATCGCGCTGGAGACGGGCGTGGTGGCGCGAGTCGACGACCTCCACAAGTGGGATGGGACGAAGCACTCCGTGGAGATGTGGAACCAGGACCAGACGCTGGACACCGCGATGCGCCGCTCCGCGCTCTGGGTCTTCCAGGGCACGGCGAGGAAGATTGGCCGCGAGCGCATGGAGGCGTGGCTGAAGCGCTTCCACTACGGCACCGAGGATGCCTCGGGGGACATCACCCGCTTCTGGCTCGGAGGCCCGCTGCGCATCTCCCCGGACGAGCAGCTCGAGTTCCTCGCGCGCTTCTATCGGAACGAGCTGCCGGTGCGGCCCGAGGTCTCCGCCGCCGTCAAGGCGATGCTGGTGCACGGCCCCACCACGGTCGCCAGCGTCCGCGCCGGCATCAACCTGGGCGGCCCCTGGAAGGACGGCGCCGTGCTGAGCGCCAAGACGGGCTGGTTCCTCGACACGTCGGGCGACGTCACCTGGCTGGTGGGCCACGTGGCCTCGCCCAGGGGACGCCACCTCTTCGTCAGCGCGGTGCGGTCCCCGCCCGGAGAGAGCCCCTCGCGGCCTCCCGCACTCGTCGCGGCCATCGACGCGCTGAAGGCCCACGGGCTGCTCTGAAGCGCGGGCCCCGCGTCCTCGCCAGCCTCAGGTCCCCTCGCGCCACGCGGCCAGCTCCCGCGCCTGCGCCCCGGTGGGCGCGTCGTGCTTCACGCCCAGGCGCCGCAGCTCGAGGCCGGCGAGGGTCTCGACCAGCGGCCGCGGGACGGCATGGACGTCTCGCGTCAGCGCCCCGGCGTGCTCCACCAGCCACGCGGCCACCAGCGCCTGGTGGGCACAGGCCCAGTCACGCGCCTGGGACGGAAGGTGGCCCGCGCGCTCCTGGCGGAGCGGATGCCCTCCGGCGAGCACCGTGAGCCGACGGCCATCCTTCAGCGTGTGCGCCTCCACACCGTCGCCCACGACGACCCGGCGCCGGGTCAGCCGCGCCAGCGCCTCTCCATCCAGCGCCGAGCGGCGGGCGCTGACGTTGGCCACGACGGCGCCATCCTTCATCTTCTCGAAGTGCTCGGCGCGCAGGGCATGGGACACGTCCGAGGTGACGCAGAAGACCTCCCCGCGCCGCGAGGCCTCGCGCAGGGGCAGCACCCGGAAGCCCTCCAGCGCCGCCTCCAGCGCGGCGGGAGGCTCGAACTCCGCCACCACCACCTCCGCGCCCTCCGCCCGCGCGCGCCGGGCCACGCGCTGGCCCATGTCCCCATAGCCCACGACGACGACGACCCGGCCCGCGAGCGGCGCCTCCAGCACGGCGCGCAGCGCGCCGAGCTCCGCGTCGTGCGAGCGCCACGTGCGCGCCTCGCCCACCGCGATGACGGGGTGGCCGAGCACGCCGGCCCGGGCCAGCGCTCGCAGCCGGTGCGCCCCGGACACCGTCTCCTCCGTGCTCCCGAGCACGTGCGGAAGCAGCTCCCGGCGCCGCGTGTGCAGCACGCCCACCACCTCCGCGCCTTCCTCCAGGATGAGCTGGGGCCGCGTCTCCACGAGCGCCTGGACGTGACGCGAGGACGTCTCCGTGTCCGCGTCCCGGCGCGCGAAGGTGGAGATGCCATGGTCCACCACCAGCGCGGCGGCGACGTCGTCCTCGGTCACCGCGGGACGCGAGGCTCCCAGACACACCTGGGCTCCGCCCGCCTTCAGCGTCACCATCAGCAGGGCCGTCTGCGCGGTGACGGGGAGACAGGCCGCCACGCGCACGCCCTGGAGCGGCGCGCGCTTCGCGAACCGTTCCCGGAGCCCCCGCAGCAACGGCAGGTCGCGCGCGGCGGCGCGCATGCGGCGACGCCCCTCTCCCGCCAGCGACGCGTCACGAATGTCATGGAGGACGACGGGACGGGAGCGCTGTGTCCGCTGCTTCGGACGGACGACCTTGGCCATGCGTGAGAGGACCTCGGAGTCGAGCCGGGAAACGAAAACGCGCCCGCCCCTCGGGGAGAGGGACAGGCGCGTGGACGGCGCGAGGACACGCGTCACGAGGGCGCGTGCCTACCCACCGGAGGCGTCAGACGGCCTTCAGGCGGCTGGAGCCAGCGGGGCCGCTGGCTGCCTCCTTGAGCGCGTCCTTGCGGTCCGTGCGCTCCCAGGTGAAGTCCTTCTCCGTGCGGCCGAAGTGACCGTACGCGGCGGTCTTCTGGTAGATGGGCCGCAGCAGGTCCAGCTGCTCGGTAATTTCGCGCGGCTTGAGGCCGAACGTGGCGCGGATGGCCTGGGCGATGCGCGCCTCGGGCACCGTGCCCGTGCCGAACGTCTCCACCATCACGCTGACCGGGTCGGCCACGCCAATGGCGTAGGACACCTGCACCTCGCAGCGACGGGCCAGGCCCGCGGCCACCACGTTCTTGGCGATGTAGCGCCCCATGTACGCCGCGGAGCGGTCCACCTTGGACGGGTCCTTGCCGCTGAAGGCGCCGCCACCGTGACGGCCCATGCCGCCGTAGGTGTCGACGATGATCTTCCGGCCCGTGACGCCCGAGTCGCCCATGGGGCCACCCACCACGAACCGGCCCGTGGGGTTGATGAAGAACTTGGTCTTGTTGTCGATGAGCTTCTTCGGCAGCGCCTTCGCGATGACGTCCTCGCGGATGGCCTCCTGGATCTTCTTGTTGGAGACCTCCTCGGAGTGCTGCGTGGACACCACCACCGCGTCGATGCGCACCGGGCGGCCGTCGCGGTACTCCACCGTCACCTGGCTCTTGCCGTCCGGACGGATCCAGTCGTGCTGCTTGCGCCGCGCGTCCGCCAGCTTGCGGGTCAGCGCGTGGGCGTAGTGCAGCGGGGCGGGCATCAGCTCCGACGTCTCGTCGCACGCGAAGCCGAACATCATGCCCTGGTCGCCGGCGCCCTGCTCCTTCTTGTTGTCCACGCCCCGGGCGATGTCCTGGCTCTGGCCCTCGATGGCCACCATGACGCCGCAGGTGTTGCCGTCGTAGCCCATGGAGCTGTCGGTGTAGCCAATCCGACAGATGGTGCCGCGCACGATGCGCGGGATGTCCACGTAGGTGTTCGTGGTCACCTCGCCCGCGACGATGGCGAGGCCCGTCTTGACGAGCGTCTCCACCGCGACGCGCGCCTGCGGGTCCTTGGCGATGATGGCGTCGAGCACACCGTCGGAGATCTGGTCGGCGATCTTGTCCGGGTGGCCCTCGGTGACGGATTCGGACGTGAACAGGAAATCGGTAGGCATGTCGGCTCTGTGTGCAGAGGGGGGCGCCGTGCCAAGAACAGGCAGGCGCGCGAGGGTCGGACACTAAAGTGTGGTCCTAGGGGAGTCAAACGCCCAAAGGGGCAGATTCATTCGGCCAGTGGACGCTCACGGAGGGCAGCCGGGCACACACGGCGCGGCCGCCGACCATCCGATGGTGAATTTCGCGAGGCACGCCGCGGTCTCCTGGGCTAACAGAACGCCGAGCCTTCCCTCCGGAGACACGCCCGACATGAACGCCCGCTTCCGTACCCTCTCCCTCCTGGCCGCCCTCTGCCTCGCCGTCCCCGCGCTCGCGGCGCCGAAGGAGGACGCTGTCGCCAAGCCGGTGAAGACGGTGGTGCAGTCCGTGCGCTACGAGCGGGACGCCGCCGCGCTCAAGCACTTCGGCGGCGAGGAGCAGGGGAAGTTCCTGCTGGGCGACTCGTGGGACAAGGGCACGGACGCGCAGCGCAAGGAGTTCGTCAGCCTGTTCCAGGGCCTGTTCGCGAAGCTCGCCTTCCCCCGCGTGCGGGAGAACTTCAAGAACCTGGACTCCATCACCTACGAGCCCTCGCAGGTGCAGGGCAACGAGGCCACGGTGGACTCCACCGTCTTCATCAAGCACCCGCTGAAGACGCAGGAGATGAAGCTGAAGTACCGCCTGGTGAAGGAGGCGAGCGCGTGGAAGGTGGTGGACGTGACGGTGCTCGGCTCGTCCATGCTCCAGGACATCCGCGACACGCAGGTGCAGCCGCTGCTCCAGCAGGGCGGGTGGGACCTGCTGCTGGGCCGCATGCGCCAGGAGCTGGCGAAGAAGTAGCCGCCGTCCCCCCTGTCGGCGGCCAGGCCACCGGGCCATCGGTCGTCGGAGGGGTTCCGAGGGGGCGAAGCCTGACGTAGGCTCGCCCCTTCCCGCTGACTTCGGCCGATGAACGTCCCCCTCCCCGTCGCCCAGTCCACGCCGTCGCGCGTCCCTCATGGCCCCTCCGAAAGGGAGGTGGACGCCTTCTGCGTCCAGTACGCGCCCCGGGCCCCGGGACACCCAGCGGTGCGGGACCTGTACCGGCTCCTGCGCGACCTCCCCGAGGACGGCCTGGAGTCGCGGCTGGACTGGGTGGAGCGGTGGGTGGAGTGGCTGCGCGAGCGCATCCCCGCCCACGACCTGGTGGAGGACGCCTCGGGCCTCAAGCCCTCCGCGCCGGACTCCCGGCTGGCCTTGATGGTGCGCGTGCTCGAGGGCGAGCCCGCGCTGCGCGCCAGCCTCACGCAGCTGGTGGCCGCCGTCTGCGAGGGCAGCCGGGGCCTGAAGCTGTTCTCCCAGGTGGGCCTGCCCGCGGGCCAGGGCTTCCTGGCCGAGGCCTCCGACCGGCTGGCCCGCACGCTGCTGCCGTCCCCTCCGGACCCCACGAAGCTGTCGGAGCTGCTGCCCCGCCTGTTCCCCTCTCCCGAGGACGCGGCCTGGCTGGCCGCGCTGTCGCCCGCGCTGCTGGCGAAGCTGGCCTCGCTCGTCGGGGAGCCGCGCCCCCCGGCCGTCCTCCCCGCCCTGCGCGTGCGGGCGGACCTGCTCGACGCCCTGCTGCTGCTGGCGGTGCAGACCGCGGCGCTGGGCGTGACGGAGGACGTGCGGGAGCGGGACCCGGAGACGTCCTTCCGCGCCTCCCCCTTCCTGCGGCTGCGGTTGACGTGCGACGCGGTGCTGGCGCGCGACGCCGCGCCGGACACGCTGCGGGACGTGGGCACGTGCATCGAGGACTGCCGGCGCGTGGTGGCGAGCGTGTCGCGGCACCTGGAGTCCGCGGGCGTCAGCGTGGACCTCGTGTACCGCCTGGAGCGCATCCGCCGGGGCCTGGAGCGGATGGAGGCCATCTGCCGCGTGCTCGGCGCGCCCCGGGGCGAGCCGCGCTGGCGCGAGGCGCTGGCGCTCCTGTCGGACCTCTTGCGCCGCTCGCACACGGACCGCTCCGTGCTGGAGCTGGTGCGCCGCAACGTGCGGATGCTCGCGCGGAAGATCATCGAACGCGCGGGCCACTCCGGCGAGCACTACATCACCACCACGCCCGGTGAATTCCACCGGCTGGTGGAGTCCGCCGCGGGCGGCGGGCTGGTGACGGCGGTGGCGGTGACGCTCAAGTTCGCCATCGCCACGCTGGCCCTGGCGCCGTTCTTCGCGTGGCTGGCCACGGGCTTCAACTACGCGCTCGCCTTCGTCCTCATCCAGGCCTTCGGCTTCACGCTCGCCACCAAGCAGCCCTCCGTGACGGCGGCCACCCTGGCCGGCGCGGTGAGCGAGGGCGCCCGGGGCGAGCGGCTGTCGAGCCTGGTGGACATCATCCCGCGCATCACCCGCTCCCAGCTGGCGGCCTTCGCCGGCAACCTGGGGTGCGTCGCCCCCGCCGTGGTGGTCATCGCCCTGGCCTGGCAGGCGCTCACCGGCCACGCCTTCCTGTCCGACGCCAAGGCCCGCGCCACGGTGGAGGCGCTCCACCCCTGGCGCAGCCCCACCGCCGCCTACGCGGCCCTGACGGGCGTGCTGCTGTGGGTGTCCAGCGTGGCCGGGGGCTGGCTGGAGAACTTCGTCGTCTACCGCCGGCTCCCGGAGGCCCTGGCCCACCATCGCGCCCTGCGTCACCTGCTGGGCGCCGCGAGGGCGCGGCGGCTCGCGGACGGCCTGCTGCACGCCGCCTCCGGCCTGGGGACGAACGTGACGCTGGGCTTCCTGCTGGGGTTGATGGCGGTGCTGGGGCGCTTCTTCGGCCTGCCCCTGGACGTGCGCCACGTCACGTTCGCCCTGGGGCAGCTCGCCATGGCGGGCTGCGCGCTGGGGCCGGAGGCGGTGCTGCGGCCCGACTTCCTGGCAGCGCTGGGAGGCGTGGCCCTCACCGGGGTGCTCAACTTCACCGTGTCCTTCTCGCTGGCCCTGGGCGTGGCGGCGCGCGCGCGCGACGTGCCCTCCGGAGAGGCCCTCCCCTTCCTCCGGGCCGTGGTGGCCCGCTTCCTGAGCGCCCCCCGCTCCTTCCTCCTCCCTCCTCGGGACGCCGCCCCGGTGCCACTCCCCGAGCGAGTGCCCGCCGACGGACACCGCGGCCCGTTCCAGTGACGCTGTCACGCGGGTGTCAATGATTCCCGGGTGGGGGGCCGGGGTCGGGCCTCGACCAGGAAACCAGCCGAGCGGAGGGGCCGCGCTTCCGGGGGAGGGCGTTTGCCGGTAGGGTCGCCGCCGCATGAGCGGCGCATCTCGCAACCCGAACTCCCATTCCCGTTTCGCCTACGCCTTCGCGGAGCTGCTGGTCCGCAAGCCGGGCACCATCCTGGTCGTGATGCTGTCGCTGCTCGCCCTGTCCACCTGGGCGACGCTGAAGCTGCGCATCAACTCGAACCAGCTCGACCTCATCTCCCAGGACCTCCAGGAGGTGAAGGACGTCAAGCAGGTCATCGACATGGTGGGAGGCAGCGGCTTCCTCATGCTCGCGATGCGCTCGTCCGACGAGGCCGCGATGAAGAAGACCGCGGACGACATCGCCGGCATGCTCCAGGCCGACAAGGAGAACGTCCGCACCGTCTCCTACAAGCTGCCCGTCGAGTTCATCCAGCAGAACATGGTCCTCTTCGTGAAGACGGAGGACCTGGTCGAGGGCAAGCGCCGCATCATGGCCTTCCTCGAGGACAAGCTGCGCCGCAGCAACCCCTTCTACATCGACATGGGCGCCACCAAGCCCGTGGAGCTGAACCTCCAGGACCTGGTCGACAAGTACTCCTCCGTCGGCAAGAAGAGCATCCGGGACGACTACAACATCTCCAACGACAAGAAGATGTTGCTCATCCTCATCAAGCCGATGTGGGACACCACTGAGATCGGCAAGACGAAGGCGTACCTGGACAAGCTCAACGGGGACCTGGCGGCGTACTCCGCGAAGCCCGGCAACGCGAAGCTGGTCGAGGACTACCACAAGATGGGCGACGGGCAGACCATCGCCTATGGCTACACCGGCTCGTACAAGACGACGGTGGACGACTCGTTCGCCATCGAGGAGTCGCTGCAGCCGGTGACCATCATCGCGCTCATCTCCATCTTCGCCATCACCATCGTCTTCTTCCGCAAGCTGGCGCCCACCTTCATCGTCGTCAGCGGCACGGTGATTGGCACGCTGTACACGCTGGGCTTCACCTACGCGACGGTGGGTGAGCTCAACATGATCACCTCCATCCTGGGCGGCATCCTGATGGGGTTCGGCATCGACTACGGCATCCACTTCACCTTCCGCACCCGGCTGGAGCTGGGCGCGGGCAAGCCGTACGACGTGGCCATCCGCGACGCCTTCGTCAACGCGGGCCGGCCGGCGCTGGTGTCCGCGGTGGTGACGGGCGGCTCGTTCTTCGTGCTGATGGTCAGCGAGTTCCGCGGCTTCAGCCAGTTCGGCTTCCTGGCCGGCTGCGGCACGCTCATCCTCGGCTTCACGCTGTTCCTGTGGAGCGCGTCCCTGCTGGCGCTGGTGGGCCGCATCAACCCCGAGTGGCCGAAGAAGCTCATCGGCGTGATGAAGCCGCCGCCGGTCAACTCCTCCGAGGGCCAGGAGCTGCGCATCCCCCGCCCCGGCCTGGTGCTGGGCGTGAGCACCGCCATCGTCGCGCTCATCTGCGCCGCCGCGGTGCCCTGGGCCGGCGCGGGCGAGCCCCCCGAGGGCAAGCTCGGCTTCCTCGAGCGCGTGAAGCACGGCGTGGGCTTCAACTACAACACCCGCGCGCTCATCCCGGACGGCATGTCCTCCGTGCTCCTCCAGGATGAGATCAACGTCCGCTTCAACATCTCCAGCGACCCCATGGCCGTCTACACCCGGGACCTGGACGAGGCCGAGGGCGTGTACCGCGAGCTGACGCAGAACGCGCACAAGTACCCCTCCATCGACCAGGTGGTGAGCATCTTCACCTTCGTGCCCCCGGCAGAGACCGCCAAGGCCAACGAGCAGGTGCTCCTCCAGTGGAAGGAGGAGATGAAGAACCTGGAGGCCCGGGGCTTCTCCATCTCCGCGCTGCCGCCGGAGATGCAGGAGAAGGCCGCCTTCTTCATGAAGGTGCTGGACGCCAAGCCCTTCGACGTGCACGGCGTGCCCGCCAACTACAAGAGCCAGTTCGAGAACCTGCCCACCGCGCAGAACAAGGGCTACCTCACGTTCATCTACTCGAGCGTGGACCTGTTCGACGGCCAGAAGATGATGCAGTTCGCGGACGAGACGCGCGCCATCCCCGTCACGTACTACCCGGGCCGCTTCGACAAGAACGACTTCGACCCGGCCACGCCCACCGCCCAGAAGGAGTTCCGCGCCGCGGGCGCCACGCAGCTGTACGCGAAGCTGGCGCGCATCGTGTTGTGGGACGGCAAGGTCACCGTGGTGCTCACCGCGCTGTGGATCCTCGCCATGCACTTCCTGGACTTCCGCAACGTGAAGCTGGCGCTGGCGTCGGTGATTCCGCTGGGCGTGGGCCTGGCGATGATGCTGGGCATCATGTCGCTGACGGGCCTGCGGCTGAACTTCATGAACATCATCATCCTGCCCATCCTGCTGGGCTTCGGGGTGAGCCACGGCCTGTACCTCTTGCATCGCTTCCTGGAGGGCACCTCGCCGCTGGTGGCGCTGCGCAGCGTGGGCGCGGCGGTGGCGTCCTCCACGCTGACGGCGGTGGCGGGCTTCGCGGCGCTGCTGGCCGCGGCCCACAACGGCCTGCGCTCCATGGGCATGGTGGCCTGCATCGGCCTCATCACCACGCTGGTGGTGTCCTTCACGGTGCTGGCCGCGGTGATGCAGCTGATGCACGACCGGCGGCGGCGCGAGGCGCCCCCGGAGGGCAACCTCCCCCAGGTGCCCCCCGGCGAGGGCGGCTCGACGCGCGCGGCCTGATTCGAGTGACGAGGTCCCCTCTTCTCCCAAGGGGGGACCGGGAGAGGGACATGACGACGATGCGATGGGCGCCCCTGCTGGGGCTGGGGCTGTTGGCGGGCTGCTCCGCGGTGAAGCACCACCGCGTGCGGGACGACTACGCGCAGGTGGACCGGCAGCAGGTGAAGCGGCTGGTGGTGGTGACGCAGCCCCTGCCGGACGGCAAGCGCGAGGTGGGCGAGCTGTGGAGCCTCATCGCCCGCCAGTGGGTGAACCAGAACCGCGACTTCATCGTGAAGGACAACGTCGCGCAGGACGGTCGCCCCGAACACCCGTCCTTCAAGTCCGAGTGCGTGGAGGGCGTGGAGGGCGTGCTGTGGCTGGACCCGACCCTCTCGCTGAAGGGCAGTGGCGCGGACGCGGCGGTGAAGGCGCAGCTGGTGCGCTGCCGTGACGGGCAGGAGGTCTGGGCCGCGGAGGCGGCGGGCAGCTGGAGCTCGAAGGACGAGGACTACGCGCAGCGGGTGACGCAGTACAGCGAGCAGCTGGGCGAGGGCGTGGCGCCGTACGTGGTGCCCACGGCGAAGCTCCTGGGCGCGGTGCTCGACACGCTGCCCAATCCCGAACTGACCGAGGCCGACAAGGACGAGAAGATCGAACTGGGCGAGTAGTCTGCCCGACCGTGGACGAGCACGTCATCGTCATGCGGCTGGGGGTGGCGACGCTGCTGGGCGCCGTCATGGGCCTGGAGCGGGAGCTGCGTGGCCAGGCCGCCGGTCTGCGCACGCACATCCTGGTGTCGCTGGGGGCGTGCCTGTTCACGCTCTCCAGCGTGCTGGTGGAGTCCTCGCTGGAGGGGAGCCCGCCCAACGGCTCCCGGGCGGACATCAGCCGCATCGCCAGTCAGGTGGTGGTGGGCATCGGCTTCCTGGGCGCTGGCGCCATCATCCGGGACCGGGGGCAGGTGCGGGGGCTGACGACGGCGGCGAACCTGTGGCTCGCCGCGTCCGTGGGCCTCACCACGGGGCTCGGGTTTCCCTGGGCGGCCGTCACCGCGGTGAGCATCGCCCTCCTGGCGATCGCGGGGCTGCGGCCCGTGGAGCGGGCCATCCACCGCCACCGCGTGCGCAGGGGCTTCCACGTCGACGCCGGCGGGCCCGTCTCCCGCAACGGGGACGAGCCGGGGGACTGACGCCGCCGCCCGGCGCGCGCGGCGGCCCGGCGCCCTCAATGCCGCGAGGAGGCGCCCTCGTCGGCCGGCGAGGCGCCCAGCGCGCCCGTCAGGTCATGGCCCAGCGGGACGGGCGTCCTGGGGGGCAGGTCCCCCCGAGCCTCCCGCACCTCTGGCCGGACGGCGGGCAGGCGGGCCAGGTCCTCGCGCAGGTACACGTCGTCCCCGTCGATGTCCGTCACGTCGGAGAAGGCCAGCCGGCACTCGCGCGTGAAGTAGACCCCCTTCTCGACGAAGAAGCCCCCCGCGTCGACCCGGGTGATGAGGCCCAGGTTCTCGCCGTCGCGATCTCTCGCCGTCATGCCCTTCTGGATGTCCGCAGGATTGAACATGCCCCTCCTCCCAGGGCGGGCTCGCCAAGGCCCGGACCTGAAAGCTGGCCACGCCCGCGCGCCCCGTCCGGTCCCCACGCCGGCCAGCCGTCCGGCGGGCCAGCGGGCAGGCACCCGCCGGAGGGACTCACGGCGGGCGGGGTGGGCGCCCTTCAGCCCGTGGTGCGGCCGGAGGGCGGCGTCGCGAGCGGCGCGTCCTCGGCGGACACCTCCGACTCCGGCGCGTCGACGAAGCGCCGGTCCATCTCCGTGCGCACGAAGCGTTCGATCTCCTCCGCCGTGGTCAGCTCCATCGCGTCGCGCAACAGCTCCGCCGCGTCCGAGCGGCGCACCCGCCGGATGAAGCGCTTGACGGCCGGAATCTGCCCGGACGTCATCGACAGCTCGTCGAAGCCCAGCGCCAGCAGCACCAGCGTGTAGAGCGGATCCCCCGCCATCTCCCCGCACATGGACACGGGGATGTTGGCGGCCTTGGCGGCGCCCACGATGCTCTCCAGCATGCGCAGCACGGACAGGTGCAGCGGCCGGTAGAGGTAGGCCACCTCGCGGTTCTGGCGGTCGATGGCCAGCGAGTACTGGATGAGGTCGTTGGTGCCGACGGAGAAGAAGTCCGCCTCCTGCGCCAGCCGGTCGGCGATCATCGCCGCGCTGGGCGTCTCCACCATGATGCCCACCGGGAAGCGCTTGCCCACGGGCACGCCCGCGCGTCCCAGCTCCGTGCGGCACGCCTCCAGCTCGCTGCGGGCCTCGCGCAGCTCGCTCACCCCGCAGATGAGGGGGAACATCAGCCGCAGGTTGCCGTGCACGCTGGCGCGAAGCAGCGCCCGCAGCTGGGTGCGGAACAGCTCCCGGTTGGACAGGCAGTAGCGGATGGCCCGGAGGCCCATCGCCGGGTTGGGCTCCTTCTCGTGCTTCGTCTTGCCCGGGACCTTGTCGCCGCCCAGGTCCAGCGTGCGAATGGTGACGGGCCGCCCGCCCATGGCCTCCAGCACCTGCCGGTAGGCGCGGTAGTGCTCCTCCTCCGTGGGCGCCGTCTTGCGGTCCAGGAACATGAACTCGGTGCGGTACAGGCCAATGCCCTCCGCGCCGTGCGCCAGCAGCGACGGAATCTCCTCCAGGAACTCCATGTTGCCGTTGAGCCGGATGCGGAAGCCGTCCGTGCTCACCGCCGCCAGGTCCTTGGTGGCCAGCGCCAGCTGCTCGGCCTCCTGGTGACGGCGCTGCTCCTCGCGGAAGCTCTCGAGCTGCTCCTCCGTGGGGTTCACCAGGATGATGCCCCGGGTGCCGTCCATGGCCACCAGGTCGCCCGGCGAAATCTGCTCGCTGGCCCGGCCCGCGCCCACCACCGCGGGCGTCTCGCGCGCCCGCGCGACGATGGCCGTGTGGCTCGTCTGCCCACCCAGGTCCGTCACGAAGCCCGCCACCCGGCCGCTGCGCGCCATGAGCGCCGCGTCCGCCGGCGGCAGGTCGTGCGCCACGACGATGGCCTCGGCGGGCACCTCCACCTCCTCGTCCACCACCTGCCCCATGAGGTTGCGGATGATGCGGTCCGCGACGTAGTCCACGTCCGAGCGCCGCTCGCGGAAGTACTCGTCCGGGATGTTGTCGAAGAGGTGCTTGATCTTGCGCGCCACGCGGCGGACCGCCCACTCGGCGTTGATGCGGTCCTCCACGATGAGCTGGTTGACCGCGTCCACCAGCATGGGGTCGTGGAGCATCAACCGGTGCGCCTCCAGGATGAGCGCGTGGTCGCTGCCCTCGGTGCGCGTGATTTGTTCCTTGAGCTCGGCGAGCTGGCGGTCGGACAGGTCCACCGCCGTCTTCATCCGCATGCGCTCGGGCTCGACCTCCGCCTCGGCCAGTCGCAGCTTGGGCGTGCGGATGCGCTTCCTGTCCAGGATGAACGCGTGGCCCACCGCCACGCCGGGTGAGGCGCCGATGCCCATCAACCTCAGGGTGGGGGTGGCCTGGCTGCTCACGTTGGGGTCTTCCCTCCCGGTCCTACCGCGTTTGCATCTTCACCTGTCACTTCGACTCGCCAAAACGGTCGGCGATGAGCTTTGCCAACTCCTGGAGACACGCCTCCGCGTCATCCCCCTTGCAGGTGAGCGTCACCTGCACACCCTGGGCCGCCGCCAGCATCAGCACCCCCATGATGGACTTGGCGTTGGCGCGCTGTCCCTGCGCCTCGATGAGGACGTCGCTCTTGAAGCGGTTGGCCACCTTGACCATCTGCGCCGCCGCCCGGGCATGCAGCCCCAGCTCGTTGATGATCTCGTATGTTCCCTTCGCCTCGGTTGCCATTCGCGACTCCTACCTCTCATCTCTAAAGGAAGGCCCCCGCCACGCACGCCAGCAGCGCCGCGAGGTAGAGCACCACGTAGTTGGGCACCCGACGACTGACCAGCACGTAGGATGCAACCCCCAGGGCCAGGCACCCGGCCGCCAGCAGGGGCGCGTGGGCCCCGCCCGCGTTGGCCCCGAACGACACCGCCAGCCACGCCGCCAGGCCCCCCGCGCACACCGCCGCCACCGTGCGCAGCCGGGCGCCCCGGGCAGGCAGGTTGGCCCGCGCCACCGCCTCCACCAGCCGGTCCCCCAAGGTGAGCCCCAGCCAGTACAGCCGCACCCGGAGCAGCAGGTGCACCAGGTTGTACAGCACCAGGAAGACAGGCACCGCCCACAACCCCAGCAGCGGCACCAGCGCGGCGCCCACCGCGCCCGCCGCCGGCTTGAGCGACAGCCAGAAGAAGCCGTCCCCCAGCGCCGCCAGGGGCCCCATCAGCGCCGCCTTGAAGGCCACCACCCGGTCCGGCGCCTCCTCCCCCCGCGCGATGCGCTCCTCGTGGAAGACCACTCCCCCGACGATGGCCGCCGCCACGTACGGGTGGGTGTTGAAGAACACCAGGTGCCGGCGCACCGCCTCCTCGCGCGCGGGGCCGGCCGCGTACAGCCGCTCCAGCGCGGGGAACACGGCGTAGGCCAGCCCCAGGTTCTGCATGCCCTGGGGGTTCCACGACGCCTGGAGGAACAGCGAGCGCATGAAGACGCGCAGCAGCACGCCCGCGGTCAGGGAGGAGTCCCCCGCGCTCATGCGCGCTCCGTGAGCAGCAGGAGGACGATGGCCACCGTCACCGCCGCCGCGCCCAGCGCCGCGTACAGCGGGGCCCGGCGCGCGTGGCTGCCCTGCGCGGCGATGGCCGCCGCGACGGACGCCATGGCCGGCCACGCCCACGCCAGCCCCCGCACCACCACGTGGGGCAGCTGCTGCAGCAGGGGCTCCACGAAATAGCCCGCGAGCGCGCACAGCGCGGTGAGCGCGCCGTACAGGGCGAAGTGCGGCCACATGCCCCACAGGTTCTGCCGCATGGCGCGCGTGAGGTTGCCCGCCTCCGCGGACGCCAGCGCCACGCGCGCCAGCCGCGCCGAATGGCCTTCCAACAGCCGGTCCGCCCGGCGCCCCACGCGCCCCATGCCGATGAACAGCAGCACCGCCAGCGACCAGATGGCGGGCGTGGAGCCCGCGCCCGTGGCGGCCGTCAGCGTCGCCGCCGCCGCGCTCGTGGCCGTGGCCGCCAGCGTGTCGTTCTCCGGCAGCGACGCGCCCAGGTTCGCCGTGCCCAGGAAGAACAGCTCCAGCAAGAGCCCCACCGCCAGCCCGGAGGGCACGTCGTTGAGCAACAGGCCCATCACGGAGGCGGCGACGAGCGGGCGCGACAGCATGGCCTGGAGGAACGCCTTGCGCTCGACGGCCACCAGTCCGCCCCACACTCCCGCGAGCGCCACCTGGTCCCAGACGACGCTCACGCGCTCACCCGGCCTTCGCCCACCGCTCGGTCAGGTCCGGCAGCTCCACCGGCTTCTCCGCGGGCACCGCGCGCGCCTCCACGCGCACGCCCTGCTCCGCCAGCTGCTGGAGCGTCTTCAGCTCCGCCTCCGCCAGGAACACGGACGGCGACACCTGCCGGCGCCCCGTCCCGAAGTGCACGTTGCCCAGGTTCAGCTCGCCCAGGCTCAGCCCATGCGCGTACGCGAAGGGCACCGACGCCACGTCCCGCAACAGCACCAGCGTGCGCACCCCGTCCTTCGACAGGGCCGCGAAGTCCACCTGCGACAGCGGGAGGATCTGCACCTCGATGGCGCTCTGCACCGCCAGCGCCATGGCCGCGCGGATGAGAGGGCTGGACGCCGCCTCGTCATCCGCGACGACGACGCGGGCGACCTTGAGGAAGGGCAGCCAGGCCTCGACGACCTGGCCGTGGATGAGGCGGTTGTCGACGCGGACCAGGGTGATCACAGCAGTCTCGAATCGCCGACCCGCGTCGGTCCGTCAAGTTCGCGGCTGCTGCTGGGCCTCGCGAAGCAGGGCGGACGCACAGGTGATGTTGCGCTGACCATAGGAGGCGAGCTGGTTGGCCATCTCCGGAAGGGTGATGGACTCGGAGCGGAGCGAGTTGGCCTTGAGGAGCATGGGCAGGTTCACCCCGGCCAGCACCTCCAGGTTCATGCGCTGACACATCATCAGCGACTCCTTGCAGGGCGTGCCTCCGAACAGGTCGGCGAGGATGATGACACCCTCCCCGTCATCCACGCGGGACACCGCCTGCTTCATCTTGGCGCGGAGGTCCTCGACGGGAGTCCCCGGCTCGATGTTGCAGGTTGCCACCGCGGGAAGCTTCCCCACGATCTGTTCCGCGGTGGAGACCAGCTCCTCCGCCAGACGCCCGTGCGATGCGACGACGAGGCCGACCATGTTCACTCCTGACCAACCCCCCGGAAGCTGCGTCCTACGCCTGAACGCCGCGTTGCGCAACCCCGGCGAAAGTTTCCGCCCTGTTCCCCAGATAAGCTCTCACGTCTTGTCTCGAAAGGTAAGACGCCAGGGCCTCCCATGCCCGAAATTTCGGGTCCGGCCGCGCCCAGGGCTGTCGCCTGCCGGACGGGGGAGCGCCCTCGCTTCCCCCACACTGGATTGGATGCCGCGTGTCTGGGGGAGATGCACCGCGCGCGGGCCTCTCGCTTCTCGAGACACGGGGTCGCTCGCAGGCTCGCCCCTCCCTCCAGGGCATGCTTGACTGGTTGGCCTGGGCACGCCGGGCCCTCCCTCCGGCGACAGGTGGAAGGACCGCATGGCCAGGACGAAGCCGCTGCAACAGGGCGAGGCGATGCCCGACGTGACGCTGACGGGCGCGGGCAACCAGCCGGTGCGCCTGCGCGACCTGTTGGGGCAGAAGGTGCTCGTCGTCTACTTCTACCCACGCGACGACTCACCGGGTTGTACCGTGCAGGCATGTGGCCTGAGGGACCAGTACGAGGACTTCGTCGCCGCGGGCGCGGAGGTCGTCGGCATCAGCGGTGACTCGGCCGCCTCCCACCAGGGCTTCGCCGCCAGGCACCGGCTGCCCTTCGTCCTGCTGAGCGACGAGCGCGGCGAGGCGCGCGAGGCCTTCGGCGTGGCCCCCTCCTTCCTCGGCCTGCTCCCCGGCCGCGTCACCTTCGTGGTGGACCGCCAGGGCATCGTCCGCGACAGCTTCGAATCCCAGATTCGCGTGGGCGAGCACGTGCGCCGCTCCCTGGAGCTCGTCCGCAAGCTCTCCCAGGGGGCGACACCCGCCGCCGCGAAGTGACGTCGCGAGCCCGGACGCGCGCGCGCAAATGCCGCGTCCGCGCACCGCAATCCCACGCATGAACAGCGGCGAGCGCGCCAATCCTGCGCGCGCCCCGCACCCCTCCCACGCCAACCCCGCGAAGTGCCTGCGCGCCCGCCTGCGCGCCTTCGCTGGCCCATGCCTTGCTCATGTGTCCGGGTGCAGCGAGACATCCCTCGCCGCGCACAGGAGTCCGTCATGATTCGAAACAATGCGCGTGAGAGCCTCTACGACATGGGCATCATCGCCCTCTGGCCCATGATGTTCGGCTACGCCGTCACGATGGTGGCCATGCTGGTCGCCTACGCGCGCCCCTGAGGCATGACGCGCCGGGGCCTGGACGGGATTGCCGGGGAGCCGCTATAAACAGGATTACGCGACAGGGCCGCATTCTTTGAATGAGTGCCCGTCGCCACTCCGCGTCGTGACTCCCCCAAGCGTAGCCCCCGAAAGGAAGTCCCCGATGAGCCTGAGCTCAGGTGGTCGTCTGAATTGGTTTGTGGGTGCGGTGGTCAGCGTGTCGCTGCTGGGTGCCTGCGGCGCTCCGGACGAGCGGACGCAGGATGTGCCGGCGCAGGGCGAGACGGCGCGCGACGCCATCGCCGGTGACGTGAAGGTCACCCTGTCGGTGCCGCGCTCGTCGCTGGCCGCGCGCGACGCGGTGATGGTGACGGTGACGCTGACCAACGTGTCGAAGGACACCGTGCGCCTGCTCAAGTGGCACACGCCGGTCGACGGGCTGAAGGAGGACCTGTTCGCCGTCACGGTGAACGGGCAGAAGGCCGAGTACAACGGCCGCCACTACAAGTGGGCCACGCCGGAGGCGCACGACTTCCTGCGCCTTTCCCCCGGCGAGAGCGTGTCGCACGACGTGGACCTGGGCGCCATCTACGACCTGTCCACGACGGGCGCGTACAGCATCCGCTACGACTCGGACGGCCACCACTCCGACGTCGGCCACGAGGGCCTGTCACAGCTGCGCTCGGACGGCCTGGAGCTCTTCATCGAGGGCCGCCCGTTCGTCCACCCGGTGCCGGCCTCGACGGGCATCGTCACCGCGCAGGCGCTGTCCACCTCGAGCTGCACCGGCTCGCGCCCCGCCTCCACGGTGACCACCGCGTTCTCCACGGCGCAGACCATGACCAACGGCGCGGTCAACTACCTCAACGGGACCATCGGCCCGCGCTTCTCCACGTGGTTCGGCGACATCAACACGACGAACGTCAACCTCATCAAGACGCACTTCGCCGCCATCAAGAACGCCTTCGACACCAAGTCGGTCATCGTCGACTGCGCGTGCTCGGACAGCGCCTACGCGTACGTCTACAAGAACTCGCCGTACCGCATCTACGTGTGCAACGCGTTCTGGAGCGCCCCCATGTCCGGCACGGACTCCAAGGGCGGCACGCTCATCCACGAGATGAGCCACTTCACCGTCGTCGCCGACACGGATGACTGGGCCTACGGCCAGAGCGCGTGCAAGAGCCTGCGGACCTCCAACCAGGCCCGCGCCCGCGACAACGCGGACAGCCACGAGTACTTCGCGGAGAACACGCCCGCGCAGAACTGACCTCGCGCCGGCGCGAAGGGAAACGGGGGCGCCACGGCGTCCCCGTTTTCGTTGCGGGCCCACCGCGCCCTGGCGCTCGCGAATGTCGTCCGCGCACGGCCTTTCCCACGAACGGACGGAGGGTCGGGCCCACCGCGCGCGCTTTCCGCGAGCGGCTCCGAGCGCCACGCCCCGTTCGCGATGCTGGCCCGCGCCTTGCTCATGTGCCCGGGTGCCGCCAGACGAAAGCGCGGCGGAACGGAGCACGTCATGAACGACCCGCGTGAAAGCCTCTACGACACGGCCATCCTCGCCCTCGGCCCGTTGATGCTCGGCTATGCAGCCACCCTCGTGGTGCTGCTGGTGAGCTACGCGCGCCCTTGAGTCCCGCGCGTGGGGCCGGCCATACGCCTCCCGTGACAGGGCCCCGCCGACGTGATGTGAAGCGGACGGGCGGGGCCTGGAGCACGGGCGCCCGCGCATCCCTTCCGGCGACCCGGGGCCATGGCGGTCTCGCGTCGGCCCGGGGGCGGGAGACCCCTACACATGACACGCGGACACATGGGCCACATCGCGCTGCTGTCCCTGGCCATCGCCGGGGCGGGCTGCGCCGCGAAACAGGATGGCGGCACCCAGCCAGCGGACACCTCCCCGCCACCGGCGACGGAGTCGACGCAACCCTCCTCGACCCCGGCCCCCTCCCCGGAAGGCTCCTCCATGGCGACCTCGCTCTCCTGTGCGCTGAAGATGGCCCCGCGGCTCGTCGCGGGCGGGCCGGTGACGGTGACGTTCGACATCACCAACACCTCGAGCCAGCCGCTGTACGTGCTCACCTGGAACACGCCCCTGGAGGGCCGCATCCTCAACGACATGTTCCGCGTGACGCGCGACGGGGTGGAGCTGCCGTACGTGGGCCCCATGGTGAAGCGCGCGCCCCCCACCCCGGACTCGTACGTCACGCTCGCGCCCGGCGCGACGGTGACGCGCGAGGTGGACATCTCCAACGCCTATGGCGCGACGACGCCGGGCGCCTACGGCATCGAGTTCCGGGGCTCGCTCATGGACGTCACCGCCGACAAGGCCAAGGCCCCGCCGGCCGACGGCGCCTTCCAGGGCGTCGACGTGAAGTGCGCGCCGGTGAGCACCACGCTCGCCGCGAAGTGAGGCGCGGCGCGAGTCACAGGGCGAGCACGCCCTGCACCGACTCCATCATCTTCACGCGCCGCTGGGTGACGGGGCTGGAGCCATCCAGCAACGCCGCCGTCTCCGTGAGCACCTGCTCCAGCGGATAGCGCTTCACGTACGGGTCCGGCGTCGTCTGGCCGCCGGGCACCGTCGACTGCCAGCCCACCATGACGTCGGTGGTGCCCTCCAGCGCCGCCTCCACCGCGCCGAAGGCGAGCCGCCCGGCGATCATCCGGTCGTGGTGGGTGGGGCCACCGCCGCGCACCAGGTGCCCGAGCACCATGCCGCGCGCCTCCACGCCCTTCATGTCCTTGATGCGCTCCTGGAGGCGGGAGACGAGCAGCGCGGTGGGCAGCTCCACGCCTTCCGCCTTCAGCACCAGCACGCGGCGCTTGGCCCGGCCCTCCGCCAGGTTGCGCCGCACCAGCGACTCCAGCGCCTGGAGGATGTCCGCCTCGCCGCGTCCCTGCTCGCGGAAGAGCACCGCGTCCGCGCCCGCGGAGACGGCCGCCGCCATGGCGAGGTAGCCGCAGTGCCGCCCCATCACCTCCACGACGAACGCCCGGCGGTGCGCGCGCGCCGTGTCGGAGATGCGGTCGCACGCCTCGACGATGGTGTTGAGCGCGGTGTCCACGCCGATGGCGGACGCGCTGCAACCGATGTCATTGTCGATGGAGGCGGGGATGCCCACCACGGGCGTGCGGCACTCGCGCGCCAGCAGGTGCGCGCCGGTGAGGCTGCCATTGCCTCCGATGACGACGAGCCCCGCCATGCCGTCCAGCCGCCGCGCCGCCTCCGCGCGGCCCTCCGCCGTGAGGAAGCGCTGGCTGCGGGCACTGCCAAGAATCGTCCCACCCAGGTGGCCGCTCGCGTCCAGCTCGGGCTCGGGGACCAGCGGGCCGCCCTCCCCGTCGAGCCGGGTGAGCTCCCGGAAGCGCCCCTCCATCAGCCCCTCGTAGCCGAACTCCACGCCCAGCACGCGCACGCCGCGCACCGCGGCCACGCGCACGAGGGCGCGCAGCGCCGTGTTCATCCCCGGTGAATCCCCACCGGATGTCATCACCGCGAGCGTCCTGGTCATGTGTCCTCCCGAGCGAGGCGAAGGGCCGGGAACCGGCCCCATGCCGTCACCATAGCGTGGAAGGAGGAGTCACGACCCGCGTCAGGCGTGTTGGAGGGACTCGGGACGCACGAAGTCTCGAAAGGCGGACACGTCGGTCCGCTTCTCGCGGCCCTCCAGCTGCTCGAACTCGAGGGAGTCATGGGCGCAGAACACCGTCACCGCGTCCCCATGCAGGCGCTTCAGCTCGCGCAGCCGCCGCAGGTTGCGCCACCGCTGGCGGCGGTCCTTCTGCATCAACCCCTGGTAGAAGCGCAGGCCCGGGGTGCAGCGGTAGCGGTCTGGGTCCAGCTCCCCGTGGAAGAAGTAGGCGTCGCCCGCGTGCAGCAGCCACCCCGTGTCGGCGCGCACCGCGACGCCCGCGTGCCCCAGGGTGTGGCCCACCAGCGGCACCAGGAGGATTTCGGGGGGCAGCCCCCGGAGGTCCCGGACGGACTCGAAGCCGAACCAGCGCTCGCCCGCCCCCCCACTGGCATAGGTCATCCAATGCGACTCGTGGACCCACTGCGCGGGGCGATAGCGTTGGCGGTCCAGGGGCGAGGCCCGGACGCGCGCCGCCTGGTACTCGTCCGCCAGCAGGTGGACCCGCGCATGCGGGAAGTCGTCCAGCCCGCCGGCATGGTCGAAGTCCAGGTGGGTGAGGACGATGTCGCGCACGTCCTCGGCCCGGAACCCCAGGCGCTCCACCTGCCGGATGGCGGTGGAGCCCTCGGACAGCCGGGGCCGGCACAGCACGTCCAGGAAGAGCGGGCTCTGGCGGGCGTGGGGATACAGCACGTCCTGGAGCCCGAAGCCGGTGTCCACCAGGATGAGTCCGCTCGCCCCCTCCACCAGCAGGCAGTGACACGCCAGCGCGGCGGGACCGCGAAAGCCCCGGCGTCCGTCCATGAGGCGGCGCCCCGGCGGGCACATGGTCGTGCAGTTCAGGTGGTGGATGCGCATGGCGACACGTCTCCGGGCCCGAGGCCCCAGGGGGTCCGCGTCAAAGCTGTGCGGCCTGGCGCGGGGGAGGAGTCCACGGGCTCCCGCGACCCCCGCCCGCCTGCCCGGGAGACCTCCGGTCGGGGCCGCCACGCCTCGACCTCCGCGCCCACCGTGAGTCCGCGCGAGCGCCGGGAGCGCCCCTCAGGCCATCACCAGCGCCGCGCGCTGCCGGGCCGGACGCACGTGGACCCGCGCTCCCGCGCCGAACGCGAGGAAGTCCTCCTCCACACCATCGCTGAAGATGACGCCCCCCGACGCCATCCCCGACTCCAGCACCAGCTCCTGCTCCCGCGTCACGAAGCCCCCCACCAGCTCCGCGCTCGAATGCAGGCTGACGAAGGGCTCTCGCACCACGAACGCCAGCCGCGGATCCTCCCACTCCAGCCCCCACGACCCGCGCCCCGGCACGCCCCCCGTGGCCTCCGTCAGCTTCCGGGCCAGCGTGAAGACGGACGACAGCCACCCGCTGGAGCCCGCCCCCGTGGACACCAGCACCCCGCTCGACGACTGCGACTCCCGCCGCCCCCCGTGGCTCAACTGGTAGCGCGCGGAGACGTGCGTCCTGGCGCCGATGAACAGGTCGTTGAACGCGAGCAGCCGCTGCCCGTCCTCCAGCGCCGCCTCCGCCAGCGTGACGTGGCGACAGCGCGCGCGCCCCTCCAGCACCTTGCGCACCGCGCCCCGCGCGCCCCCCACCTGGAAGGGCAGGAGCACGCCGTCGAACCGCTCCGGGTCCGGGTTCACGCCCACCAGGGGCTGCGTCCCCACGTACTTGGCCACGTTCGCCACCAGCCCGTCCTGCCCGACGACGACCACCACCTCCTTGCCCGTGAAGAGGAAGGTGGGCACCAGCCCCCGGTCCACCTGCTGCACCGGCAACCCCACGTCGAGCGCGCCGCGCAGCGTGTCCACCGAGCGCTGGTAGGCCCCGTCCTCGCGCTCGAACTGCTCGAAGTCCTGGCCCGCGTGCTCCACGTAGAACTTCGCCTGCCGCTTCGTGTTGAAGCGCTGCACCAGCCCCGCCATCCGCGTGGGGCGCGTGACGAGGACGATCTTCTCGTACATGGCGGCTCTCCCTCCTGGCGGCTCAACGCTCCCGCGCGCTGGTGGGCGGGGCGCGCGGCGCCGGGGCCTGCGCCACCGGCGGCCGGGCGCTGACGGCGGCGCGCGCGCCCACCAGCGAGTGCAGCAGGTCCGGCGACACGTTCAGCTCGCCGATGCGCTGCGCGTTCTCCGCCATCTCCCGGAAGGCGAGCGCGATGTTGAGCGCCGGGTCCCCGCCCCCCGCCGACGTGGCCATCAGCGTCTTCCAGTCCACGCCCCGCACCGGCGCCAGCGTCTTCTCCAGCGCGTACGCGCGGGCATCCGCGGCCTGCTTCTCGTTCTGGCTCCAGCGCTCCATCAGCGCCGAGCGCTGCTCCTCCACGGCGATGTCCCCCGCCATCTGCGCCTCGCGAATCTGCCGCTGCCGCTCCTGTACGGCCAGCTCCGTCGCCAGCTCGCTCTCCTTGATGCGCCGCTCCTGCTCCACCGCCGCGTTGCGCCGCGCGTAGATGGCCTCGTCCGCCTCCCGCTGCAGCGCCTCGCGCGCCTCCGCCTCCAGCGCGCGCGCCATCTCCGGCGTGGGCTTGATGGACAGCAGCGAGAACGCCATCACCTCCACCCCCAACGCGCGCAGCGCCTCCGCCTGCCCCAGCGACTCCTGCACCCGGGACTCCAGCGCCTGCGCGCTCACCAGCACCTCGCGCAACGTCAGGCCCTGCACCACCGTGCGCGCCCGCACCTGCGCCACCTGCACCAGCCGCTCCGGCAGCTTCTCCGGGTCGTCCGACCGGTAGCGCCCGGACACCCCCAGCGAGAAGTCCAGCAGCGCCGCCAGCTTGCGCGCGTCCGCCACCCGGTACGTCACCTGCCCCTGCAGCGTCACCGCCTGGAAGTCCCGCGTCACCTCGTTGAACACGAAGGGCGCGTCCGCGCTCGACAGGGGCACGCTCACCAGCGTCGTCGACGGCCGCCAGTAGAAGAACGACAGCCCCGCCCCCTCCCGCACCACCTGGCCCCCCTCGAACTGCATCACGTACGACGTCGGCGCCGCCTTCATGTACCCGATGAGCATCCGTCCACCCCAGGCTTCGTGTCCAATGGACACATTGTTAGTGTAGACAGGACACGAACGCAAGCCGAGGCGCGGCGCGCCCGCGTGGCGACAGCGCGCCGCTCCCGTCGCGGGCCCGTCCGGTCGCCGGCCCGGCGTGGGAATGCCGCGCGTCATGGCCGTGCGCGTCATCACCGGGAGCGCGGGCCGCGCTCCGCATTCCCGCGGTCCGTTCGAGGCGCGACAGGGGCCCATCCCGTGGCCTCGGCCGCGTTCCGTGCGCAACGTCCGGGCATGGACGCGTTCGCACGGGCCGCGAGTGTTGGCGAGGCCGCGTGCACCCGCCCGGGAGGTCCCGGGCGTGGCATGCGAGACCCTCACGCGGAGAAGTCGGGGCGCATGGAAGAGGAGCCCGCTACATACCACCCACCCAGGCGAGCCTCGCGGAGCCTCCCCAGCCGCTCCCGGCCTCGCCCTTGCACCGACATGGGAAGGGACCTGGCATGCACATCGCGGTGATTTCGGACCTGCACCTGGGCAGACGCGACGTGGCGGACCACTTCGGCCACGAGGACTCCGCCTTCGCCCGCTTCCTGCGCGTGCTGGAGGGGAACTTCGAGCGCATCGTCCTGCTCGGGGACATCTTCGAGACGCTCACCTCCCGCGCCCCCGGGCACCAGGTATCCGAGCTGGCGGCCGCACGCGCCGCCCATCCGGAGCTGGTGCGGCGCTTCGAGCAACCCCAGTACCACTACGTCCACGGCAACCACGACCTGGTGGCCGGCACCGTGCTGGGCGCGCCCGAGCACCTGCTGCTGGAGGCGGACGGCGTGCGGATGCTGTTCACCCACGGTCACCACCACGATTGGATCATCCGCAAGGCGCGCTGGTTCTCCGAGGCCGCGGTGTGGACCGGCGCCTGGCTGCGCCGCATGCGCCTGCGCGCGATGTTCCGCATGTTCCAGGCCCTGGACGCCCGGCTGACGCCCGCGCTGCCGGACCCGGCCCGCTGCACCTTCCAGCAATGGGCCCTGGCCCGCGCGCGAGACAGCGCCGCGGACGTCGTCGTCACCGGCCACACGCACCAGGGCATGCGCGTGGAGCACGGCAGCCAGCTGTTCCTCAACAGCGGCACCTGCTCGGAGGGGCGCTTCTCCTTCCTCAGCCTGGACACCCGCGCCGGCCGGTACGCGCTGCACACCTCGTGGTAGCGCGGGCCCCGTGCCCGCCCGCCCCCTCGGCCGGAAACCGGGCCTCTCGACGTTCCACTCGCCCCCACCCCGGACTCGCGAAGTAGCATCGGCGGATGTTCAGGCGGCTCACCCAAGCGCTCCGGAGATTGACCCGGCGCATCCCGGGCGCCGGAGGGGACGTCCCCTCCTCCCGGGAGACGCTCTTCGCCCACCCCGCGCCCCAGGAGGACCGGCCCCGCCCGAGGCCCGCCGCCCGCAGGGCCTCCGCCCGCTCCGCGCGCCCCACCCGCTACTTCGACCTGCACGACGACTTCCGCCACCCCGCCCGGCGCGAGCTGAGCGACCCGGTGGGCCCCGACGGCCGCAAGTCCGACTCCGTCTGGCTCTTCACCTCCGGCGCCCCCGTCGAGCCGCCGCGCGGCCGGCTCCGGGTGACGCCCACCCCCGAGGGCCCACCGCTGGACTTCTCCCTCGCCGGCGCGGGCCTCACGCCCGTCGTCCACGCCCGCGCCGCCACCGTCTTCCGCGAGCTGGCCCCCGACGACGTCCAGCTGCTCCCCGTCGACGTGGAGGGCACCCGCGAGCCCTACTTCGTCCTCGTCGCCACCCGGCTGGTGCCCTGCATCGACGACCGGGCCTGCGCCGAGGCCTCCCGCTACACCGCGGACGAGGTCCCCGCCGAAAGGGTGGGTCACTACCGCACCGTGCGCGGCCTGCGCATCGACGCCCGGAAGGCCGCCGGTGTCCGCGTCCTGCGCACCTGGGGGTGGCCCGTCAGCCTCATCGTCTCCGAGGGCATCAAGGAGGCCCTGGAGCACGCGGGCGTCACCGGCCTGCGCTTCGCCGAGGTCACGGCCCCTCCCACCCCCTCCCGCCGCCGCAAGGCCCGCCGCAAGTCGCGGCGATGAGCCGCCCCTCCCGCCGGTTCACGGACTGTTCAAAATGTGTTGACACTCCGGGAGGACGCGAACTTGTGGGGTAGGAAGTCCGCCTGTATCTTTCTGGCCTTACAGCTAAATCCTGAGGCGAAAGTTGGACAGGCTCGACGCGTCGCTGCCAGTTCCCGTGGAAGAGGCACACTTCGGGAAATATAGGATTCTCCAAAGGCTCGCGGCGGGTGGGATGGCCCATATCTTCCTGGCCTCCATCGACGGGCCGGATGGCTTCTCCAAGCCGTGCGTCATCAAGCGCGTGCTGCCGGAGTACGCCACCCTGGAGCCCTTCAGCCGGATGTTCGCGGACGAGGCGAAGGTCGCCGCGCTCCTGACGCATCCCAACATCGTCCAGGTCTTCGACTTCGGGAAGATCGACGGCCAGTACTACCTGGCCATGGAGTGGATCCAAGGCCAGTCGCTGGACCGGGTGCTGCGGCACGCGTGGAAGTCGGCCTTCCCGCTGGGGCAGCGGGTGGCGGTGGACGTGGGCATCGCGGTGGCGGACGCGCTGGCGTACGCGCATTCGAAGACGCTGCCGGACGGCACGCCGCTGAAGCTGGTGCACCGCGACGTGACGCCGGGCAACGTGCTGGTGTCGCGCGACGGCATCGTCAAGCTGGCGGACTTCGGCATCGTGAAGAGCGCCGTCAACGTCGAGCGCACCAGCGTGGGCGTGGTGAAGGGCAAGTACGCGTACATGTCCCCGGAGCAGATCACCAACCGGGAGCTGGACCACCGCTCGGACCTGTTCTCGCTGGGCATCGTGCTGTACGAGGCGTCCACGGGGCGGCGGCTGTTCAAGCGCGACACGGTGGAGGCCACCATCATCGCCGCCACGCAGGCCCAGGTGACGCCGCCGTCGGAGGTCGCGCCCGGCTTCGCGCCGGAGCTGGAGCGCATCATCCTGCGCCTGCTGCAGAAGGACCCGGAGGCCCGCTACCAGAGCGCCCGCGAGCTGGCGCTGGACCTGGAGCGCTTCCGCGCGTCGCAGAACTGGACGTCCGGCGGCCGAGAGCTGGCCACGCTGGTGACGTCGTTGTTCCCCCCGGACAAGACGGGCCAGCACGCCACGGCGCTGTCGACGTTCGGCTCGTCGCAGGCCAGCGGCCTCACCAACGAGCGCACGCCGGGCTCGAGCTCGCCGCGGCCCGCGCCGCCTCCCGAGGAGCGCACGTCGCCCACCGCGCGCGGGCCGGTGCCCGGCAGCGGGTCGCTGTCGCTCGCGCCCGTCGAGGCCGCGGCGCCCTTTCCCTGGGCCATCGTGGCGACGGCCGGGTTCGCCGCGCTGGCGACCGCCATGTTCTGGTACTTCGTCGCCTGAGCGACGGCTTCTTGCATCCACGGCCCGCGGCTGCGCTGGCGGGATGAAACACAGATGAGACAGAAGACCTGGATTGCCGTCATCATCGTCGGAACGCTCGCGCTCAACGCCATGGCCTACGTGGTGGTGCGCAAGCGTCGCGCGGCCGACCCCGTCCCGACCGCGCCCGTCGTCGCCGGGCCCACCGCTCCGCCCACGGGCACCACCGCGCCCCCGCCGCGCCAGGCGGAGCCCGCCGCCGCGCCGCCCGCCGACGACGCCAACGAGGGCCTGTCGCGCGCGCTCCGGGCGTCGGGGCTCGCGGCGCTGGAGGACCGCGACTACGACAAGGCCGTCAGCGACTTCACCGAGGCGTTGAGCCTGCGCAAGACGCCCGGCGGCGACCTCGTCGAGCTGCTGCGCATCGCCACCGACCTCCAGTCCCGCGAGCGCGGCCGGGGGCAGCAGGCCAAGGCACCCAAGGAGCCGCCCGCGAGACAGCCGGCGCGCACCCGCGCCTCGCGCGCGTCGGCGCGCTCGCAGAAGCCCGAGGACCCCGCGGTGCTGGAGGAGGCGAGGAGCGGCCTGTTGCTGGTGACGTCCACGCCGCCGGGGCTGGTGGTGCAGGTGGACGGCAAGAACGTGGACATGACGCCCGCGCGGCTGTCGCTGCGCGTGGGGACCTACCGCGTGGCGCTCGCCCAGGGCGACCGCAAGCTGACGGACGAGTCGGTGGAGATCGCCGAGGACGCGGTGCGCTCGGTGAACCACGACCTGACGGAGCAGCTCGCGCCGCCGCCGGTGGCCGCGAAGGCCGCGCCGCCTCCCGCCGCCATCGCCGAGCCTCCGCCCGCGCCCCCCTCGCCGGTGACCACCGCGCCCGCCGCGACGCCCGCCGCCGCCACCACCGCGCCGACGACGGTGGCCCAGGCCGCGGTGTCGGGCAAGGGTGAGCTCGACATCACCTCGCCCTCCATCTACGGCGAGGTCTGGGTCAACAACCGCCCCTACGGCTTCCCTCCCCTCATCGCGCGGGACATCCCCGCGGGCACCGCTCGCGTGGAGGTCCGCGTCAACGGCCAGGTGAAGCGCCGCATGAGCGTCGCCGTCGAGCCAGGCCGTCGCGTCGCCGTCCGCGTGCGCTGACCCCGCTCCTCGAAGCGCACCGCGCCACAACTTCCTTGTCGGACGAGGGCCCCCGCCGCCCACGCCCCGTCCATGTCCCGAGGTCCCCGCATGCGTCTTCCCCCCTGGCACCGTCCCTCCTTGTTGTTGATGCTCCTCGCGGGCGCGCCGCCCGCCCTGGCCCAGTGGGAGGACGTCCCGCCTCCCGCGGCGGCCCGGCCGCCGTCCCCCACGCCGCCCACCGAGGGCACCGCCGAGTCGGTGCCGCTCGAGGAGGACTCGGACGTGCACAGCCAGGTGGCCTCGTTCGCCATCACCAAGCTGCGGGACTCGCCGGCGGTGGTGACGTCGATGACGTCGGAGGAGATTCGCAACTCCGGCGCCCGGGACTTGATGGACCTGTTGCTACAGATTCCCGGTTTCTTCTTCGGCGTGGACACGCAGGGCGCGGTGGGCCCGGGCTTCCGGGGCCTGTGGGGCTACGAGGGCAAGGTGCTGCTGGTGGTGGACGGCAAGGAGCTCAACGAGCAGCTCTACTCCACGATGCAGCTGGGCAACGAGATTCCCGTCGAGCTCATCGAGCGCATCGAGGTGGTGCGTGGTCCCGGCTCGGTCATCTACGGCGGCAACGCGGAGCTGGCGGTCATCAACGTCATCACCCGGGGCGTGCAGGGCAGCACGGACCTGATGTTCTCCGGCACCTACGGCCAGCTCGAGTCGGTCAACGGGCACCGGAGCGTCACGCTGTCGGGTCGCAAGGTGTTCGAGTCCGCGCCGGGGTTGAGCGTGTTCGCGTCCGCGTCGCTGGGGCAGGCGCAGCGCAGCGACGCGCAGTTCCAGGACTTCTTCGGCAACACGGTGGACATGGGGGGCAACACGCGGCTGGACCCCACCACGGTGCAGGCGGGCGTGGGCTACAAGGACTTGCAGCTGAGCGTGCTGTACCAGCGGTTCAACACGTCGGCCATCGTCGCCTACGACGAGGTGCTGGAGGCGCCGGCGAAGACGGACTTCGAGTCGTTCCACGCGGAGCTGAGCAACCGCTTCCGGCCGAGCGACCGGATTGAAATCATCCCGCGCTTCAACCTGACCATCTCCGAGCCGTTCCGGGACGCGGACCAGGCGTCGGAGTACTACTACCAGAAGCAGGTGCGGCGGATTCGCGGCCGGACGATGGCGCGTTGGGCGGCGCTGGACTACCTGCAGCTGACGGGCGGCGTGGACGTGGCCTCGGACCAGGGTGAGCTGAAGGGCCCGGCGGGCGTGGGGCTCCAGACGTCCTTCGGCGAGGACGAGGCGGACAGCGTCTCGTACCTGAACGTGGCGGGCTTCGTGGAGGCGTTCTCGGAGAACCCCATCGTCACGGTGGTGGCGGGCGCGCGGTACGAGAACCACAGCGAGTTCGGCAGCTCGTTCGTGCCGCGGCTGGTGCTCCTGCGCGCCTTCGGGCCGTTCAGCGCGAAGGCGCTCTTCAGCCGCGCGTTCCGGGCGCCGGGCATCGAGAACATCAGCCTGGGCGCGGACGTGAAGCCGGAGCGGACCACGGTGTACGAGCTGGAGGGCACGCTGCGCTTCGGCGAAGGGCACGCGCTGAGCGCGAACGCGTTCGACGTGGCGGTGTCCGACCCCATCATCTACTCGTACGACGCGGTGGCGAACGAGGAGCTGTACCGCAACCTGGGCCGGCTGGGCAGCCGGGGCGTGGAGCTGGACTACCACCTGAAGGGCAGCTGGGGGCGGTTGGGGTTGAGCTACTCGTTCTACGCGCCGTCGGGGCGCAACGACGTGGCGGACTACCAGGTGCCGGGGCACTCCAACGCGTTCACGGGCATGCCCACTCACAAGGCCTCGGTGACGGGCAGCTTCAAGGTGCTGCCCTGGGTGACGGTGAGTCCCACGGTGGCGCTGGTGGGCAAGCGCTACGCTGTGGACGTGCCGGACGACGAGGGTGTGTCGGCGGTGGAGGAGCTGCCCACGCAGGCGCTGCTCAACCTCTTCGTGCGAGCGGAGAACGTGGGCACGCAGGGCCTGGAGATTGGCGCGGGCGTCTACAACATCACCGGGACGAACTTCCGCATCGCCCAGCCCTACAACGGCGGCCACGCGCCCATGCCCGTGTTCTCCCGCGAGTTCATGGTGAAGCTCAGCTACCTCTTCGAGCCGGGCTACACCGAACTGACGGACTGACCTCCGCGCGGCCCGGGGAAGGCGCATGTCCCCGGGCCAGGGCGCCCTTTCCCATGGGAATCCCTCGCGACTTCGACATGGACGAGACGCTCCGCTACCTCCGGCACATCCGGAAGTTGGAGGCCTTCTTCGAGTACTACGCCGAACCTTGGTCTCCCAAGCCCAGACCACATAGCCTTGGCCCCATCGCCAGGGCTCCATCGCCCTGGTCCACGGGGAGAGCCGCACGTGAAATTCGTGACGGGGAAATCAAGGGTCGCGGCGGCCGTTTTCCCTCCCATTTCTCCCCAACAACTCGGGACCAACCTCTCCGCGCTCCTCAAGGCAGCGGGCAATGGGGGTCTGCTCGACCTCTTCAGTGATGCCACGGGTGAGCTCTACCTCCGGGATTACCTTGTCTCGGAAGGCGGTACTGCCCTCTGGGGCATCACCCTGCGGATCAACCTCGAGCAATTCGGAAGAATGCCCGCGGTGTTCAAACAGGAGGTTGAAGAGCTCCTCTCCAGGCAGGTGTCGAGACTCTTCGAGGAGTTTCCCGAACACCGGGTCGCAAGGGTGCAGGTCGCCCCTCTGCTACTTCCCGCCACTGAGACTGAACCTGCCGTTGAGGCCTACGACCCCGTCAAGGGATTCGCCACACCGGAAGACTTCTACCTGGCGCGAGAGTTGGAAGTATTGGGCGACCCCGAGCGCGGAGGCTTCGCACGCGTCGTTCGAGCCAGGCGCCGTCATCTGGATATCGAAGTCGCCATCAAGTTCTTCGACCCGCATCCCTTGGCCGTGGATACGGCCGAGCGGCGCGACAAGGCGCGGAATCGCTTGATTCGAGAAGGGGGTCTCCTCGCCTCCATCCGACACCCCAACGTCGTCCGGCTCCAGGACTACACCCTGGTTGCCGGCGACCCT
Organism: Myxococcus stipitatus; assembly: GCF_021412625.1. The sequence goes on from NZ_JAKCFI010000021.1 coordinate 52,208, forward strand.
GTCCTGGTCCTCGAATACATCCAGGGCCGTACTCTCGACGCGCTCCGCCAGGAGCGGGGCCCACTCCCGTTCACCGAGGCCGTTGGCTATGTCGGGCAGGTCCTCGACGCACTCGCCACGTGTCATGACCGAGGCATCATCCACCGCGATGTCGCCCCCAAGAATGTCGTCGTGGAAGCGGGAGGGCGCGCGGTCCTCATCGACTTCGGATTGGGCGTCTCCGAGGAGTTCAGGGCGGGAACACGGTTGACCACCCAGCCCATGGGGACGCCTGGCTTCAAGGCACCCGAACTCGAAGACGACCCACTTCGGGCTCACCCCACGGTCGACATCTTCTCGACCGGAGCACTCCTGGCTTTCCTGCTCACGGGCCGCCCTCCCCGCCTGGGGTTCCCCCCGGCGCTCCCCGATGCCGGCACCGCGTTCACGCAGCTCGTGAGCAGAACCCTCGACCTGGACCCCGACAAGAGGCCCTCTTCCGCTCGAGGGCTGCGCGATGAATTGCTCGCCTTCATCCAGCCAGCAACGAGCTCCGTTGCGGCGAGCACGGATGTCGGGCTGCTCGATCCGGATGTCGTGGAGGCACTGGGCATCAGGTCGTCGACACCTCGCGATGACAACCTGGGCGCGTTCATCCACCATCTGCGAGTGGCCGTGCAGTCCCTCGCGGGGCATCCGCATCAAGCTGCCGGGCTCGCCACCCTGCTCACCGCGGCGAGAACCCACCTCGATACGCTTCTCCCCATCAAGCAACCCGAGAGCCGCCGGGAGACCAAGAAGCTCGAGCGGGCCATGAGCCGGGTCCTGGCCATCCTCTCGGGCTCGCTCCAGGCCCCGCCCCCAGCCCAGGTCGCCCAGTCCTTCGCCCAGGCCATGAGCCATGGATGGCTCACGCAGGGCACCTATGATGCCTGGGCGCCTGGAATGGAATCCGGCACGGGCTGGCGCAACATCTACTCCGCCACCAGCTTGGGGCTGCGCTGGCTCAAACACCACGCCAGGTTCCACCCCACCGCTGTCACCGACGCCTCGGCACCAGGGACCTCACGCTCCTGAATCCGCGCCGCTCTTCTTGAACCACCGCGTCAAATGACTCGCGGTGCGCGCTTGCTTGCAATCCCGGCAACGTCGCTGGTACTTTCTTCGTCACTCGAACGAACGCAACCATGGTTCGTGACGGAGTGACGGTGGGCCCCGGGGGTGTGGGCGGATGGGCACGGCGTGATTCACCGCATTCTCCTCTGACGCAGAGCGACGCTGTTGACGCACCGCCCCACGCGGTCCGTGGACGTGTGCGCCTCGCTGTTCCTTCGCAGCACGAACGAAGTTTTCCAGCCAGGGAGGGGAAGTCCCATGCAACACCACAAGCGTTTCGCTGGGTCGTGGGCGGTGGCGGGAGTGCTCGCAGGCGTCACCCTGCTCGGAGCCTGTGACCCCGAGGACGACGATGGGAACGACCCCATCCCCGACTCGGGGACGAGGGCCGACTCGGGCACACCCGACTCGGGAGCACCGGACGGCGGCAAGCCGGACTCGGGGGCCCCGGACTCCGGCTCACCCGACGCCGGTGGCGGAGAGCCCGACTCCGGCACGCCCGACGCCGGTGGCGAGGAGCCCGACTCCGGCACGCCCGACGCGGGCGGCTCCACCGTGACGCTGCCGCTGGCCGTGGACGGCACGTGGATTCCCGGCGGCTACATGGGCGACGGCGAGCACAACCTCATCACCGACGAGCCCGAGTGCGCGCCAACGCGCCCCGGCACGGGCAAGGGCACCTGCCACAAGTTCACCTACACCGCGGGCGCCGCGAACTGGGCCGGCGTCTGGTGGCAGTACCCCGAGGGCAACTGGGGCACCCTGCCCGGCTTCGAGGTCCCCGACGGCGCGTCCGTCCTCTCCTTCTACGCCTGGGGCGCCTCCGGCGGCGAGGTCATCAAGTTCCTGGTGGGCCTGAGCACGACGGCGGACGGATTCGCCCTGGACACCGGTGACATCACGCTCACCGCGGAGCCAAAGGAGTACACAATCGACGTCAGCCGCGTCCGGTATCGGAAGGTGGCGGGTGGCTTTGGCTGGGTGACGGGGGGCAAGCCGACCCCGGTCGTCTTCTTCCTCGACGACATCCAGTGGAGGTGACCACCCGCCTTCGCTTCCGCGCGGCGGAACGGAGCGTACGAGGACGATGAAAGTGGGAACGGCGGCACTGACGGTCGACGCGGCGGGCATGCGGGCGCAGAACAGCAGCCTGCTGCTCAACATGATCTGGCGCGAGCGCCAGATTTCCCGGGCGGAGATTGCCCGGCGCACGGAGCTCAGCCCGTCGACCGTGTCCGCCATCGTCGCGGACCTGGAGCACTCCGGCCTGGTGCGCAGCATCGGCGCCGGGGTGTCTCGCGGCGGCCGCCGGCCCACGCTCATCGGCTTCCGGGATGACGCCTTCAACATCATCGGCGTGGAGCTGGGCGCCACCCACGTCACCGTCGTCCTCACGGACCTGCGTGGACGCGTGCGAACCTCGCGCAACGCGTCGCAGCAGGTGCGCAACGACCCGGAGGGCACGCTGAAGGCCGTGCGCGCCCTGGTGCAGGAGTGCCTGGACGCCGAGCGCGTGCCCAAGCGCTCCGTGGTGGGCATGGGCGTGGCGGTGCCCAGCCCCGTGCACCCGTCCACGCCGGGGAAGATGTCGCCGCTCATCCTGCCGGCGTGGCGCGGCTACGACGTGCAGGAGACGCTGCGCGGCACGTTCGACATGCCCGTGTTCGTGGACAACGACGCGAACCTGGGCGCGCTGTCGGAGTGCTACTGGGGCGCGGGCGTGGGGGGCGAGGACCTGACGTACATCAAGCTGGCCACGGGCATCGGCTCCGGCCACATCATCCACGGGGACGTCTACCGGGGCGCGGGCGGCACGGCGGGGGAGATTGGCCACATCGCCGTCGACTCCGCGGGCCCGCCGTGCCTGTGCGGTCTGCGCGGCTGCCTGGTGACGCTCATCGGGTCGGGGGCGCTGGTGGAGCGCGCCCGCGAGCTGATGGGGACCAAGGGCCGCAAGGCGCCCACCATCAAGGAGATCGTCGAGGGCGCTCGCGCGGGAGACCCGGCGGCGCGGACCGTCATCGACGGGCTGGGCCAGTACCTGGGCATCGCCGTGGCGGGCCTGCTCAACCTGCTCAACCCCGCCATCGTCGTGCTCGGCGGGGAGATTTCGTCCGTGGGCGACCTCCTGCTGGACCCCTTGCGCGCCTCGGTGCGCAAGCGCGCGCTGTCCACCTCCATGGCGGAGACGCGCATCGTGACGTCCGCGCTGGGTGACAAGGCCATCGCGGTGGGCGCCGCCACGCTCGTGCTCCAGGCCGCCTTGCGCAATCGCGTGCTGTTTCCACCTCAACACGTCGGAAGGACCCCTGCATGACGACTCGCCGCCTTCTCCCGTGGCTCGCGGCCCTGGGGGCCCTGGCATGTGACCCGGCCCGCAACGGACGCGCCGACCCGCCGCCCACCACGGCGCAGCCTTCCCACGGGGACTGGCGGCTGGTGTGGCAGGACGAGTTCGACGGTCCCCAGGGCACCCTGCCCTCCCCGGAGCGATGGCAGGCGGACGTGGGCGGCGACGGTTGGGGCAATGGCCAGTACGAGCACAACACGGCTCGGGCGGAGAACGCGTCGCTGGATGGCGAGGGCCACCTGCTCATCACCGCGCGGCGCGAGCGGTACGGCGGCAACGACTACACCTCCGCGCGCCTCAACACGCGCGGGCGCTTCGAGCGCACCTACGGCCGCTTCGAGGCGCGCATCCAGCTGCCCACGGGCAAGGGCATCTGGCCCGCGTTCTGGATGCTCGGCGCGGACTTCCCTCAGGTGGGTTGGCCCGCGTGCGGTGAAATCGACATCATGGAGCACCGGGGCCAGCTGCCCGCCATCGTCCGGGGCTCGCTGCACGGGCCGGGCTATTCCGGCGGCCAGAACGTCGGCGCCGAGCACGTCGTCAGCGGCGGCAGGCTGTACGAGGACTTCCACGTCTACGCGGTGGAGTGGGACCCCGAGCGCATCCGCTGGCTGGTGGACGACTTCGTCTACTTCGAGGCGACGCCCAAGGACCTGCCGGCGGGCCGGCGCTGGGTCTTCGACCATCCCCACTTCCTCATCCTGAACGTCGCGGTGGGCGGCAACTTCGTGGGCCCGGTGGACGGCACCACGCAATTCCCCCAGGTGATGCGCGTGGACTACGTGCGCGTCTACGCGAGGGCGGTGGAATGAACGCCGCGCGCTGGCTGCTCCCGCTGCTGGCGCTGTTCGCGGCGGGGGGATGCAAGAGGGAGCCACGGCCGCGCCCTCCCGGGACGCTCTTCGTCTCCGTGGAGCAGCGCAGCGCGTGGGTCCGCAACTTCAACCCGCTGTTCGCGGGCGCGGGCTCTCGCTGGCCCACGCGCGCGGGCGTCTACGAGTGCCTGGAGCTGTACACGCCCTCGACGGGCGGCTACCAGCCGTGGCTCGCCACCGGGCACACCTGGTCGGAGGACCGCCGCACCCTGCGCTTCACGTTGCGCGACGGCGTGCGCTGGTCCGACGGCCGGCGCTTCACCGCCGAGGACGTGGCGTACACCTTCCAGCTCCTGCGCGAGCACGCGGCGCTCGACGCGGGCGGCGTGTGGCGCTTCCTGTCCGACGTGCGCGCGGAGGACGAGCACACGGTGGCCTTCTCCTTCTCGCGCGTCTTCATCCCCGGCTTCGGGGACCTGGCCGCGCAGCCCATCGTCCCGCGCCACGTCTGGGAGAAGGTCGGGGACCCCGTCACCTTCACCAACCCGGAGCCGGTGGCGACCGGTCCCTTCACGGAGGTGACGGTCTTCCGCAACCAGGTGTTCGAGCTGGGCCGCAATCCCTATTACTGGCAGCAGGGCAGGCCCGCCGTGCGCGCGCTGCGCTTCCTGGCCTTCCCCACCAACGACCAGGCGAACCTGGCGCTGGTGGAGGGCGAGGTGGACTGGGCGGGCAACTTCGTCCCCGCCGTGGACCGCACCTTCGTGGCGAAGGACCCGGAGCACCACGCGCGCTGGTTCCCGCTGTTCGGCAGCACCGTCTTCCTCTACCCCAACACCACGCTGCCGCCGCTCGACGACGTGCGCGTGCGCAAGGCGCTCAGCATGGCGCTGGACCGGGAGCGGCTCGTCGAAATCGCGATGTACGGCTACACGCGGCCGGCGGACGCCACCGGGCTCAACGACGCGTACACCACGTGGCGCGACCCGGACGTGGCTGACGACGCCTGGGTCCGCCACGACGCGAAGGAGGCGGCGCGGCTCCTGGACGAAGCGGGGTTGAAGCCCGGCGCGGACGGCGTGCGCCGGCGCGCGGACGGCTCGCCGCTGTCGTTGGACATCGAGGTGGTGGGCGGCTGGTCGGACTGGGTGCGCGCGGGACAGGTGGTGGCGAGGGACCTGCGCAGGCTGGGCATCCAGGCGAACCTGCGCACGTACGAGTTCGGCGCGTGGCAGGAGCGCCTCCAGAAGGGCGAGTTCCAGCTGGCCATCTCCTGGTCGCTGGATGGCCCTACGCCGTACACCTTCTACAAGTGGATGCTGTCGTCGGCCACGGTGCGGCCGGTGGGGGAAGTGGCGGCGGCCAACTGGCAACGCTTCGGGGACCGAGAGACGGACGCGCTGCTGGAGCGCTTCGAGGCGACGGACTCGCGCGAGGAGCAGCAGGCGCTGATGGCCCAGGTGCAGCGGCGCTTCTCCGAGACGGCGCCCGCCATCCCCCTCTTCCCCAACCCGTCGTGGGGCGAGGCCAACACGAAGCGCTTCACGGGCTTCCCCACGGAGGCGAACCCCTACGCCCGGCTGTCGCCGCACGCCGAGCCGGACAGCCTGCTGGTACTCACGCGGCTGGTCCCGAGGAGCCCCTGACCATGCGCTACGTGCTCCGCAGGCTCGGCTTCTACCTGCTCGCGGCCTGGGCCTCGCTGACGCTGAACTTCGTCATCCCCCGGCTGGCGCCCGGAGACCCGGCGACGGCGATGTTCGCGCGCTTCGAGGGACGCCTGTCGCCCGAGGCGCTCGTCGCCCTGCGCGCGGCCTTCGGCTTCACCGAGGCGCCGTGGCACGTGCAGTACCTCACATACCTGGAGCACCTCGTCACCGGGGACATGGGCCTGTCGTACGCGTACTACCCGTCGCGCGTGTCGGAGGTCATCGGCACGGGGCTCTTGTGGACGGTGGGGCTGGCGGGGTGCGCGGTCGTCATCAGCTTCGCGCTGGGGACAGCGCTGGGCGTGCTGGCGGCGTGGAACCGGGGCGGGTGTCTCGACTCGGCGCTGGCGCCGGTGCTCGCGTTCCTCGGCGCGTTCCCCTACTTCTGGCTGGCCATGCTGGCCCTGTACCTCTTCGGGTTCGGGCTGGGGTGGTTCCCGCTGCGGCACGCGTACTCGCACGACGTGGAGCCCGGGCTGACGCTCAGCTTCCTCGCGGACATGGGGCGGCACGCGGTGCTGCCGGCCATGTCCATCGTCGTGGCGACGCTGGGCGGGTGGATGCTGGGCATGCGCAACACCATGGTGGCGGTGCTGGGCACGGACACGCTCCGGCTGGCGCACGCCAAGGGCCTGCCGCCCCGGCGGGTGATGTGGCGCTACGCCGCGCGCAACGCGCTGCTGCCCAACGTCACCGGCTTCGGCATGGCGCTGGGCTTCGTGCTCAGCGGCTCGCTGCTCACCGAAATCGTCTTCTCGTATCCGGGCACCGGCTACCTGCTCATCCTCGCGGTGCGCAACCAGGACTACCCCCTGATGCAGGGGCTCTTCCTCGTCATCACCCTGGCGGTGCTCGCCGCGAACTTCGCCGTGGACCTGCTCTGCCTCTGGTTGGACCCGAGGACCCGCGCCCATGCGTGACGCCATCCGACGCCTGCTCCGCCAGCGGAAGGCGGTGGTGGGAGGCAGCATCCTGCTGGGCTTCCTCCTGCTCGCGCTGGTGGGGCCGCTGCTCGTGCGGGACCCGACGGAGCTGCTCGGTCAGCCGCACCAGCCACCGTCGCGCGCGCACCTGCTGGGCACGACGGGCCAGGGCCAGGACGTGCTCGCGCAGACGGTGGTGGGGGCGAGGGAGACGCTGGCCATCGGCTTCACCGTGGGGGCGCTCGTCACGCTGGTGGGCGCGCTGGTGGGCGTCACGGCCGGCTACCTGGGCCGACGCGTGGACGACGCGCTGACGCTCACCACCAACGTGTTCCTGGTCATCCCCGGGCTGCCGCTGGCCATCGTCCTGGGCGCCTATCTGCCCTCCGGCCCGCTGCGCATGGTGGTGGTGCTCACCTTCGCGGGCTGGGCGTGGAACGCGCGCATCTTCCGCTCGGAGGCGCTGTCGCTGCGAGGCCGGGACTTCGTCGCCGCGGCGGTGGTGGCCGGGGAGAGCCACGCGCGCATCATCACCCGTGAGCTGTTGCCGAACATGGCCTCGCTGGTGGCGTCGTCCTTCATCGGCAACACGCTGTACGCGGTGGGCGCGCAGGTGGGGCTGGAGTTCCTGGGGCTGGGCGACGTGGGGGCGGTGACGTGGGGCACCAACCTGTACTGGGCCGGCAACGACGCGGCGCTGCTGACGCGCTCGTGGTGGATCTTCGTCCCCACGGGCCTGTGCATCGCGCTGGTGGGTTTCTCGCTGACGCTGCTCAGCTCCGCCATCGACGAGCTGACCAACCCCGCCCTCCGCCATCCGCCCCGGGCTCCCGAGGTCCGGGCCGAGGCCACGCGCGTGACTCCGGCACCGGAGCCCGGCGCGCTGCTGAGCGTGCGCGAGCTGAGCATCGAGTTCATGACGGAGGGCGGCCCGACGCGCGCGGTGGACCAGGTGTCGCTCGACATCGCGCCGGGCGAAATCCTCGGCCTCGCGGGTGAGTCCGGCAGCGGCAAGTCCACGCTGGGCTCCGCGCTGCTGCGCCTGCTTCCGCCGACCGCGTCCATCACCCAGGGGCGCGTCTTCTTCGAGGGCGTGGACGTCACCGCGTTGTCGCCGGAGGCGCTGCGCGCCTTCAGGTGGAGCCGTGTGTCCATGGTGTTCCAGAGCGCGATGAGCGCGCTCAACCCGGTGCTGCCGCTGGGCGAGCAGTTCCACGACACGCTGGCCGCGCATGACCGCACCGCCTCGAGGGCCATGTCCTACGCGAGGGCCCGCGAGCTGCTGGCCATGGTGGGGTTGAAGCCGGAGCTGGTGGACGCGTGGCCCCATCAGCTCTCCGGAGGCATGCGCCAGCGCGTGGGCATCGCGCTGGCGCTGGCCCTGGAGCCCCGGCTCATCATCATGGACGAGCCCACCACCGCGCTCGACGTGGTGGTGCAGAAGGAGCTGCTCCAGCGGGTGGTCGAGCTGAAGGAGCGGCTGGGCTTCGCCATCCTCTTCATCACCCATGACCTGCCGTTGCTGCTCGCGCTGGCGGACCGGGTGGGCATCCTCCAGGCGGGGAAGCTGGTGGAGGTGGACACCGCGCGGCGGCTTCGCACCGAGGCCCGTCACCCCTACACGCGGCTGCTCCTGTCGTCCTTCCCCCACCTGGGCGCGGACGACGCCAGCCCGCCTCCGGTGGACGTGCTCCCCGAGCATCAGACCGGCCTCGTCGCGCTGCCTGGAGGTCGTCGATGAGCACCCCGCTCCTCGAGGCGCATCGCCTCACGCGCAGCTTCCCCGTGGGCGGCCTGCTGTCCCGCGAGCGGCGCACGGTGCTGCGCGACGTGTCCTTCACGCTGGAGCGGGGCGAGACGCTCGCGCTCGTCGGAGAGTCCGGCAGCGGCAAGAGCACGCTGGCCCGGTTGCTCGCGCGGCTGGACACGCCGGATGCCGGCGACATCCGCCTGGGAGGCGTGGACGTGGCGGCCCGGAGCGGGCGCGCCGCCTCACTGGCGTACCGGGGCCGCGTGCAGATGGTCTTCCAAGACCCGTTCGCGTCGCTCAATCCGGTGCACACGGTGGCCTATCACCTGGAGCGCTCGCTGTTGCGCCATCACCGGGCCTCGGGCGCGAACCTGACGAAGCGGGTGCATGCGCTCCTGGAGTCGGTGGGGCTGACGCCGCCGGAGCGCTTCGCGAAGCGCTTCCCGCACGAGCTGTCGGGCGGCCAGCGGCAGCGCGTGGCGGTGGCGCGGGCGCTCGCGGTGGAGCCGGACGTCATCATCGCGGACGAGCCCACCTCCATGCTGGACGTGTCCACGCGGCGCGGCGTCCTCCAGCTGCTCGGGGGTCTGACGCGCGAGCGGGGCATCGGCATCCTCTTCATCACCCATGACCTGGCGAGCGCGCGCCACCTGGCCGACCGCGTGCTCGTGCTCTACGCGGGCAGCGTCGTGGAGACGGGGCCCACGCGCGAGGTGCTGCGCGCGCCGCGCCATCCGTACACACGGCTCCTGCTGTCGGCCGTCCCGGACGGCGCGGACTTCCTGCGCACGCCCCTGCCGGCACGCGCGCCCGCGGGGCCGGCGCCGCCCCTGGGGTGCGCCTTCGCGCCTCGCTGCCCCCACGCCGACGTGCGCTGCCACGAGGCGGCGCCTCCTCTTCACCTTCCCGCGGCGGAGCACCTCGTCCGCTGCCACCTCGAGTCCTCGAAAGGAGTCCCTGACGATGCAGCGGTTTCCTCATGACTTCGTGTGGGGTGTGGCCACCTCCTCGTACCAGATCGAAGGCGCCGTCGACGAAGACGGTCGCGGCGAGTCCATCTGGGACCGCTTCTCCGCCACGCCCGGCAAGATCGCCGACGGCACCTCCGGTGAGGTGGCGTGCGACCACTACCATCGCTGGCGCGAGGACGTGGAGCTGATGCGGTGGATGGGCCTGAAGGCCTACCGCTTCTCCATCGCGTGGCCGCGCATCCTCCCCCAGGGGCGCGGGCAGGTGAGCCCGGCCGGGCTCGACTTCTACTCGCGGCTGGTGGATGGCCTGCTGGAGGCGCGCATCGAGCCGGTCGTTACGCTGTACCACTGGGACCTGCCGCAGGCGCTCCAGGACCAGGGGGGCTGGGCCTCGCGAGACACGGTGAGCGCGTTCGTCGAGTACGCGGACATCGTCAGCCAGAAGCTCGGGGACCGGGTGAAGCGCTGGATCACCCACAACGAGCCCTGGTGCATCAGCGTCCTCGGCTACGCCAATGGCGAGCACGCGCCCGGCATCAAGGACTGGAGCCAGGCGCTGGCGGCGGCGCACCACGTGCTGCTGTCCCATGGACAGGCCGTGCCCGTCATCCGCGCCAACGTGCCCCGCGCCGAGGTGGGCATCACCCTCAACCTGGTGCCCGCGGAGCCCGCGTCCCCCAGCCCGGAGGACCTGGACGCGTGCCGCTCGTTCGATGGCGGCTTCAACCGCTGGTACCTCGACCCGCTCTACGGACGTGGCTATCCGAAGGACGTCATCGCGGACCACATCGCGGAGGGGCGGCTCGCGTCGGAGACGCTGCCCTTCGTGCGCGAGGGGGACCTGGCGGACATGGCCACGCCCATCGACTTCCTGGGGGTCAACTACTACAACCGCGCCGTCCTCCGCAGCGACCGCATCCCCGAGTCGCAGAACGCGCCTCGCACCGTCCACGTCTCCGACGACAAGACGGACATGGACTGGGAGGTCTACGCGAACGGGCTCACGCGCCTGCTGGTGCGGCTGCACCAGGACTACGCGCCGGGCCGACTCTACGTCACCGAGAACGGCGCCGCGTACGCCACCGGGCCTGACGCGGATGGCCGTGTGCGTGACACCAAGCGCGTGCACTACCTGCGCACGCACCTGGAGGCGTCCCTCGAGGCCATCAAGCAGGGCGTGCCGCTCCAGGGCTATTTCGCCTGGTCGCTGATGGACAACTTCGAGTGGGCGTGGGGCTACCAGAAGCGCTTCGGCATGGTCTACGTGGACTACGCGACCCAGAAGCGCATTCCCAAGGACAGCGCGCATCTGTACCGCGCCGTGGTGGCCCGGAACGGGCTGGATGTGGAGCTGGCCGCATGAGACCGACCCTCCTCACACCCCTCCTCGTCCTCGCGCTGCACCAGGCGCCCGCGCTCGCGGGGCAGACGCCCACCACGCCCACGGCCCAGCCCGCCGGGGAGCAACCGCAGGTGGCGCCCGTGGAGGCCACGCAGGCTCCCGCCGCGCCACCCACGGGCGCCGCGCCGCCCACGGCGACGCCCGCCAGCGCCACGCCTCCCGAGCCCACGCCCGCGCCCTCCGCGCAGCAGCCGCTGACGCTGCCCACGGTGGACGTGAAGGCCGGCACCGAGAGGGCCCTCGTCGTCCGCATCGTCCACGACGACCGGGGGTTCAAGCTCCAGGTGGACGGGCGCGACTTCCTGCTGCGCGGGATGAACTGGGGCTACACGCCCATCGGCGAGAACTACCGTTACTCGCTGTGGAACCAGCCCGACGACTTCGTGCGCGCGGTGCTCAATCGGGAGATGACGCTGCTGCGCGACATGGGCGTCAACTCCATCCGCCAGTTCGACGACATCCCCCCGCGCTGGGTCGAGTACATCTACACGAACTACGGCATCACCACCGTGGTGAACCCGCTGATGGGCCGCTACGGCGCCACCGTCAACGGCGCGTTCCTCCCGAACATCGACTACGCCAACCCCGCGCACCGCAAGGCGCTGCTGGACGAACTGGCGCGCAAGGTCGAGGTCTACCGTGGTGTCCCCGGCGTGGCGCTGTGGCTGCTCGGCAACGAGAACAACTACGGCCTGCACTGGACGTCGTTCGAGGTCGAGGCGCTCCCGGGCCCCGGCCAGGAGGACTCCGCGCGGGCGGTGCACCTCTACACGCTGATGAACGAGGCGGCGCGGACCATCAAGGCCCGCGACGTGAACCACCCCGTGGCCCTGGCCAACGGTGACCTCCAGTACGTGGACCTCATCGCGAAGTACGGGCAGGACATCGACATCCTCGGCACCAACGTGTACCGGGGCCCGAGCGTCCGGGACCTGTTCGACGAGGCGCTGCGCAAGACGGGCAAGCCGGTGCTGTTCTCGGAGTTCGGCGCGGATGCGTTCAACGCCCGCGAGGGGCGCGAGGACCACCTGGCGCAGGCGGAGTACCTGCGGCAGCAGTGGGAGGAGATCTATACCCAGACCTACGGGCAGGGCCGCACGGGCAACTCGCTGGGAGGCTTCACGTTCCAGTGGGTGGATGGCTGGTGGAAGATGGGCCAGGAGGCCAACCTCTCCATCCACGACACGACGGCCTCGTGGCCCAACGGCGGCTACGCGGCGGACTTCGTGCCGGGCCAGAACAACATGAACGAGGAGTGGTTCGGCATCTGCGCCCTCGGGCCGCCGGACGACGCGGGCATCTCCCGCATCCAGCCGCGCACGGCCTACTACGTGCTCCAGGCCGCCTTCCGCCTGGACCCGTACGCGCCGGACACGGACCTGGACCGCATCCACGCGCACTTCTCCGCGCTGCGGCCCTCGGAGCTGGCCAAGGGGTATGAGTCCTCCATCGCGCTGGCGAAGGCGGACGAACTGAGCGCGGTGCGCGTGTCCAACCTGCGGCTGGTGCTCGACAGCAGCCTGTCGCGGGGCAGCATCGCGACGACGCGGCCCAACGTGACGGCGTCGGACCACACGGAGTCCATCTTCTTCGACCTGGCGCTCCAGCCGGCGACGGGGGTGTACGGGCGCGCGTCGTTCAACGTGGTGGGCAACGTCGCCACCAACCGCCTCAACAACCTCTTCTACGAGAACCGGAGCACCACGCCCGCGCCCACCACGCCGACGACGGGCGCGGCGCCCACGCCAGGGGTCGGTGGGGCACAGGTGACGGGCTTCGACCGCTTCGCGCTGTACCAGGCGGAGTTCAAGCTGGACCGGGCGGACTTCGCGCTCGAGGGCTTCTACCGGGTGGGCCATTACCACTGGGGTGAGGAGGGCGACTTCTTCGGCCTGTACCGCGAGGCCAACTACGGGCCGAACGTCGACATCTACCACGGCAACGCGCCGTTCGGCGTCGTGTTCAGCGGCAAGCGCTCGTTCGAGGGGCTGAAGATCGCCGTGGGCCCGGAGCTGTACTGGGGCGCCAACCCGTCCATCGTGGCCAAGTACCGGCAGGGCTTCGGGGACATGGCGCTGACGCTGGTGCACCAGGAGGACATCGCCCGGGGCGGCACGCAGACGACGGCCTCCGTCATCCGCGAGCGGGTGGCGCGCCGCACGGCGCTGACCTGGGAGTGGAACAAGGGACCGCTCCAGCTCGACGTGGGCGGCATCCTCGCGGCGCCGCAGCGCATCGGCGAGGAGTTCACCTGGACGCGCGACACCTCGGGCCCTGGCTACATGGGCACGGGCCAGGAGGTGCTCCGGGACAAGATCCAGTTCCTCGACACGCTCGGCGCCAAGGCGCGGGCCACGTATGACCTGGGGAGCGGCGTGCGGGTGTTCGCGCAGGGCTCGTTCCGGGGACTCGTGGCGGACGGTGGGCCCGAGCCGAGCATCGTGCTGACGGGCTGGAGCCTGCGGGAGAGCGGGCGCGGCAACCACTTCGGCGCGCAGGCGGGCGCGGCGTTCCAGCTCGGCACCATCGAGGTGGCGCCCAACCTCCTGTACCAGAAGCCGCTCATCGGCCCGAACCCGAACATCCCCGACGCGTTCGACGCGCAGACGGGCACGTACTACCCGGCCATCCGCGCGCGCAACGTGCTGGCGGACGCGTTCACGGTGCTCGACAACCGCGAGACGCTGGGCGCGGAGCTGCTCATCACCTACGACCCCACGCCGGGCACGTGGTTCTGGCAGTGGGACCGGGAGATGCGCGAGGACGCGTTCTTCGCGGCGGGCCTGGACATCGTCTATCGGCATCAACCCACGGCGCGGGTCGCGACCATCGCCATCCTCGCGGACGGCAGCGCGGTGGCCTTCGCCGGGGCGCCGCCGGCTCGTGACGAGTGGGAGACGACGCTGCGCGCGGTGCTCAACCCCACGCAGCGGCTGAAGCTGTACGGCACGGCGTTCGTGGGCAGCAACCTGTCCGCGGGCGAGGACGCGCGGCAGATTCGCCGCTTCGGCGTGGACGTGTCCGCGCTGTACGACACGCTGCTGTTGTCCGCGCAGTTCCGGGTGAAGGACTGGGGCCCGTACGACTACCACCGGGTCTTCAACCTCACCTACCCGCTCCAGCTGGGCGGGGACCTGTCGTACGGACTCAAGAAGCCGGTGCTCGGCACGGTGTCCACGCGCTTCGGTCTGCGAGGGCTGGTGCGCATGCTAGACGCGTACTCGGAGGGCATGAGCGAGCGGGCGCTGGCGGAGGGGCTCGAGGGTCGCGAATACGAGGTGGGGGCCTATGCAATCCTTTCGCTCTGAGGGAGGACGTATGAGGACGTGTCTCCTGTTCGCCGCGGCGCTGGCCCTGGGTGGCTGCTACGACCGCGCGAGCTACGAATATGGCCAATCGCTGAAGGACCTGACACTGTCGGTCTATGACCCGACGATGGGCATCCACCCGAGCAAGCTGGTGCTGGAGGACCCGAACAACCCGTTCGCGAACTCCATGCCGGGCGAGCTGACGAAGTGGGACATCCAGACCAGCGCGGGGCCGGTGGCCTCGTTCTACGCGTGGGCCACCATCCTCGCGAACGGCGCGTATGGCGAGGCGCAGTACTACACGGCGGTCAACCTGGTGGGCGTGTACCAGAACGGGCTCGCGAACCAGGCGGACCTGCCGGTGGTGCGGGAGATGGCCATCGGTGGGTACCAGGCCATGCTCGACAACTTCCCGGACGCCTGGGCGTACGACGCATCGGGGCAGCCCGCGTATGACCTGGCGACGCCGGCCTTCAAGGCCATCGTGGAGCTGGGAGGGACGGTCTCCGGAGGCTGGGTGCTGGTGCGGACCTCGAGCGGTACGGACAAGGCGGTGAGGCCATGAAGCGGACCGCGTGCATGCTGCTGCTGGCGCTGGCGTCGTGCCGTCCGGACCCGGGCGACTCGGACTACGAGAACCACCAGCCGACGAACCCGGACGACCCCGGGCCCGGCGGGGAGGATGAGAACCTGCCGGGGCCGTTCCCCTTCCAGGCGGGACAGCGCCGCCTGTCGGTGGGGTTCTACGAGGGCGGCAAGTCCGAGGAGATCGCCATCAACGACACGGACACGCACGTCTTCCTGTACGAGGGCACGCTCACGATGGAGACCTCGACGACGCGGGTCGAGGGCAAGGTGGCGAACCGGGTCGTCCACGCGGGCAAGACGTGGCTGGGCTTCGGCATCCACTGGGACGCGCCGCACAACCTCGACGGCTGGAAGACGCTGCACGTCAGCCTCAACTCGGCGGACCCGGGGTTCGCATCGGTGAAGATCGGGATGAGCGATACCCAGGGCATCCAGGTGGACGTGGGGAAGTACGGCTACGTGAACGACGGCCAGTGGCACCACGTGGCCATCCCCGTGTCGGAGTTCACCTCAGCGGGAGTGAAGCTCAACGCCATCCAGGCCCCGTTCGTCTTCATCGCGGGACAGGGACCGGCGGGCAACTCGCTCCTGTTCGACAATCTGTACTTCACGGTGGACTGATGGCGTTGAGCAGTGAGAGGGAATGAGCCCAGCACTCCCAATGCAGTGTTGGGCTTCCTTCGTAGAGGCGGCGGGAATCGAAGCCGCACGGGCGGATTTGGTCCCTACTCGGGACACAAGCCCCCGCTCGGCTTTCCCTCTGAAATCGAGGCCCTCTTCCCGGCCAGAAGAGTCCAGGCGCGTCCAGATGATTTGGTCCAATTTTGGTCCCTGGGGGGCACTGAGCAGGCAGGCCCGCAGCGACGCCAAGGGTGCGAGCGAGTACCGGCCCCTTGAGGTCCTACAGTGCCTATCCGGCGCACACGCCTTTGACTTTGTGCGCACCTAGGTTGTCCATCAGCGCTCGTTCCCGGGCCGTAACCACGGGCACAGCCGCTGTTGCACGAAGCGCAGGAAGACGCAGCCGTTGCCTTTGACCGCTCCTATGTACGTCATCAGGTTAGGGCGGCAACCCAGGCGTGCGGTGGCCTCTCCAATGCCCAGCGGGCGGGCAAACTGCTCGTACATCAAGTCTTCCCCATAGAAGCCGGACGGATCATCTGCTGCGGCTTCTCCGGGTGGGGAGTCCAACACGCATCCCATCAAGCCCCCCGCCGACCATGTCAACCGCGCCCCGAGTCGACCTGCTGAGAGTACGCCACGCTACTGATGATGTTAAATATAACCATTCCGAAACGACACACATTACCCCCATGGCCCCATCTCGACATGTCTTCCAGATCTTCCCATACTTGGCGATGCCACTGCCCTTATCAGAAAATGGGAGCATGAGGCTCACCTTGAACGCGACAGACACCGCAGCCAAGGTTTCGAGCGTGACGTTCGCGAACCCTTGATTAAGCCCTGACAGGCAGTTTAGGCGAAATCCCATTACTTACGCCACTTACTTCCAAATGAGCTTAATCTTGACGCATCACACGAATCCGCGTCCATTACCGACCGGTGGCGTGGGTCACATTATCCCGTGATCATATTTCCGAGGAGCGTTCACGCACGAGGAAATCTCCTTTGCCGACCACGGTGTAGATACTCGCATAGCCACTATGCCAATCCGGTCAATATCTGCCTTGTTGAATCAAATCCTGCCGTCAACACACTGGACATCCGTTCAAGTTGCAGATGCCCTCACTTCGTTCTAACACGACGGCGCCGCTGGATCGGACCTGGCAATTAAGCCAGCAGACAGGGTGATTTGGGGGACTTGTGGGGAGCACTGGCACAGGAAACTTCGGAGACTATGGTGGCGAAAAGCCTTCTCGCTGTAACCAACCAGTTGAGACTGAATTAGAAGACGTCGCGCTGTCTCCCTACCATCAGACAAGAAGAACGCTGCCAACTATCGGAACACCAGTTCAATTGGCTCAGGGCTTGGTCAATGGGCGTCTCGTCGTTCGAGACGCATCATCCGGCTTAGTCATTGGCGTACTTCCAACCCGGTTTAATTACCTGCTCGCCTGTCAGGGGAATGGCAAACAATACGAGGGGGAAGTCACTAGCGCCAGCAATGGAGCTATTCCTTCGCTTCGGGTGAGACTTGAGCCCATTTGATCCTGCCAAGCGGCTGCTCGTTTTGGGCGATGTGTTTGTTGACTACCATTTAGACAAGAAGCGTGTACGCCTTGGCGGAGTGTTTCACGCAGCACGCACTCTCCAGGCGATATCTGCCAATTACTCAGCCGCATACATATCCCCCACCTACCTTGAGTCGTCAATCTCAAGATTTTTGAAAGACCTTGGAGTCAGTCAATTTGCTCGGGCCGGAGAGGTAAACGGGAGTCCGTCCGTAATCCTGATCCGCGACTCAGTCGAGGCGGGCGATCTTGGGTATGACGAAATCCTACGCAAGCAGCGTGAGGTGACCTGGAACAAAGATGCCATTTTGCAGCTGCTGGATGGATTCGCTCCCACTGACATGTTGGTTTTTCCGGGAAACTATCCCTATAAGGAAACCGTTTCTCTTGCACTCTCCCGGAATATTCGCGTCCATATTGATGCGCAGTACGATGATGATATTGCTGAGCTATCCAGAGGGCTTGATGCGCCTCTCACTACTTTGTTTATTTCGACGTCAGCATCCATCTTTGGCGTAGCAGCTAATGGCAGCCCTGCACGTCTTCGAGAACTGCTGCCACCGAGCTTGGCGAGACAGCTCGTTCTAAAGGAAAACAGGGGTGGCTCACGGGTGTTTTCTGGTCTTGACGAAGAGGCAGATGCCTCTGCGTTCCTTGGTCACGCCGAACACTCGGTTGGCGTCGGCGACTGCTTTGACTGCGTGTGGATTCTGTCTCGCGATGAGGAGAATCCCAAGCTGCGCCTGGCTCGCGCATCCTACTATGCATCAATCTACGCAAGCACGATGTTGCATGAAGACTTCGTGAGTGAAGTGCAGGGCGCAAGGGTGGTTGATGCATCGATAGGAGGGCTGCGCGGAACCCGCGTCCCCTGGGAGAAACGAGCTGCGACTAACATATATATCGCTGCTCCTGACTTCCCAAGCGTAGACACAAAGGCGATTGATGGCCTTGAGAGTGCACTACGGTACCATGGATTCTCACCCCATAGGCCAATCAAGGAAAACGGTCTTCACACGCACTCAGCATCTGAGTCTGAAACTGCAGCCATGTACCAAGCAGACAGAGATCTGCTCAGGCAATGCTCGATACTCATTGCTATGCCCTTGGTTGACGATCCTGGCACATTCGTTGAGCTTGGCATGTTCGTGGAAATGGGAAAGCCAGCAATACTATTTGACGCCGAAGGCTGGGTTGACAACATGTTTGCGCGGCGCTCGGCAACGCGCGTATGCAGAAGCCTTGGAGAGACGATAAGAGCGGTGTTTGAAATCGCGGGGTTTGCTCGTGACTAGCAATGGCCACTCACCTGTTGCCCTTCTTGCCTCCGGCGGGATGGACTCAACTGTACTAGCGTACTGGCTTGCGGATCGCGGTTTTGAGGTTTTTCCATTCTTTATTGATTACGGGCAGCACTGCGCTGCTGTTGAACTCAGCACTGCGCGTGCCGTGCTCCCGCCGGGCGTTGCGAATAGGATCGAGGTGTTGCATCTGGGCGACGTTTTTCGTGCGTCCGAGTCACTATTAATCTCCGAGGTCAATCTGTGGGAGCGAATCGTTTCTGCGGATGACTTGATGCTGCCATATCGGAACCTGCTTTTTTTGATTGCTGGTTGCGCACGGGCAGCGACGAGAGGATTCGCACAACTCTACTCCGCATTCATTAACAGCAACCACGCAAAGGAGATTGATGCTGGTCGCCAATTTCTGGATGGGGTGAGGAGTCTTGCTCTGGGCGTTGGTGGCGTTAGCGTGGAAATGCCTTTCCGCGACATGTCGAAAGCAGATGTTGCGCGAATTGGCGTAAAGCTTGGGGTCCCCATTGCCCTAACCTACTCATGTCAGGTCAATTCTCGATCTCACTGCGGGGCTTGTCCGAATTGCGTTGACAGGTTGGGTGCCCTTGGAGCGATAAATGAGAACTGAAGTTTCCATTACTGCGGGAGAACTGTGCCGCATGACCGAATGTCTGCGAGCGCTTGCGCCGGTTCTGCCTGTTTTGCCTCCCGTGGAGAGGTATAGGCATGTTGGGGCAACACTTGCAGATGTGGCGCTGCAGGCAGGATTGAACTACGAGAAAGTGGTTCGTCCAAGGGTCGCGACTATTTTGTCTAGATATCCAAACGACAAAACGGTTCGAGGAATCCAGGGAGTGCTCGGTGCCACCTCGGCACATGCTTTGCTTAATTGGAGGCATCCCGAAAAACCCAGGCGATTTCGTGAGTTGGTCGGCCTGTGTGCGTCTGATGGAGTGGATACGTTTGACGAACTGTGCGAGTGGTCTTGTCTGCCTTCCGTGAGGTCGCGATTGTTGTCGATAAAAGGGATTGGCCGAAAGTCGGTTGATTACCTGGGTCTGCTTTGCGGTCACACTACAATGCCAGTGGATAGGCATTTGCTGCGTGTGGTCTCTATGGCAGGCATTAAGGTTTCGGATTACTCGCATGCCCAAGAGTTGCTTTTGGCTGCCCTCGCATCGTTGAACATGTCGGTGAGGGAGACTGAGCGGTCTCTGTGGTTCCTCATGAGCACCTGCTATTAATTAATATGGCTAGACCAGATCCGTGACGGCTCGCAAGGCGGAGTGCGAGAGCCGACGCCTCGCCGACAGAGAGGAGGGGCGATGCGATGCAGCAGCACAGGTGCTAAAATCGGAGACGGACTTCGGCTAGCGTCCACCGCATCCCGATCCATGGCAGTAACTGTCCGGCTGACGTCGTGCCAGAGCGCTTGAAGACGGGCGGAGAGCGTGCGCAGCGCTGGTGCCCGAGCCGCACCCGCACGCCGCTGGGCAGGGCAAGCTCAAGCGGTGTCGAGTAACCGTCCGGCGAGCGACGTGGCGGGAGGAATTGCCGGGGTAGCCGTCGTGGTGGACCCTGGCCGGAATGTCGAAGCCGGGTGAGAAGCAGGAGTGGTTCCAGGTCGCCGAGGCGTTCGAGGCGAGCGGCCTAACGCAGAAGGCGTTCTCCGCGCAGCGAGGGGTGAGGCTGAGCACGTTGCAGTCGTGGGTGTACCGGCGCCGACGCCAGCGCGCCCGGAAGGCCCCTGCGGTGCGCCGTAACCGTCCGGCGAGCGACGTGGCGGGAGGAATTGCCGGGGTAGCCGTCGTGGTGGACCCTGGCCGGAATGTCGAAGCCGGGTGAGAAGCAGGAGTGGTTCCAGGTCGCCGAGGCGTTCGAGGCGAGCGGCCTAACGCAGAAGGCGTTCTCCGCGCAGCGAGGGGTGAGGCTGAGCACGTTGCAGTCGTGGGTGTACCGGCGCCGACGCCAGCGCGCCCGGAAGGCCCCTGCGGTGCGCCTGTTGCCGGTGGAGGTGGCGGCCGTCGCGCGGGAGAGTCCCGTGCAACTCGAGGTGGT
>NZ_JAKCFI010000022.1 GCF_021412625.1 Myxococcus stipitatus
ACCGGTCGAGGGCGCCAATCTCAGTCCCGAGGACGTAGCCCCAAGGCGAACACGGCGACCCTCTCCCGGTACCTTCCGGCCCGGGTGTATACCGGAATCGGAAGGCTGGTGGACTTCATACAAGGCGCCCCCCGCGCTCGCTGGCGGGAGGCGCCCCGGGTGGTCGGCGCGCGCTCGCGGGCCGGTGGACTAGATGGACGGCGAGGCGTAGTGCCCGCCTCGGATGTCCTGCTCGTGCGAGGTGGCGTCCTCCTCGCAGCGGATGGCGAACGGCAGCGCCTCCAGCCGCTCCATGGCGATCTCCTGGCCGCAGTCGACGCACTCCCCGAAGACGCCGTTGTCCATGCGCAAGAGCGCCGCGTCGATGAGCATGACCTCCCTTCGCTGCGCCTCCACGAGGCTCGACAGCGTGTAGTCGGCCAGCTCCGACTGCGCGTTCTCCTCGTATTCGGGGTCCCGCTCCTGCTCCTTGAGGGCGGTCAGCTCGCGATGCGTGCCATCGCTCGTGGCGAGGATCTCCCGCCGGCGGCGCTGGAGAATCTCGCGGATCTTCAGCAAATCGTTGGCTCGGCTCATGGCCTCGTCTCCAGTGTTCCAGTCCTTCTGGTGGTCCCATCGCCCGCCCGGAGGGCAGGCCGCCCCCGAGCGATGAACGCGAGAAACGTAGGGGTGCAACCCAGGTGGGGAAACCGCGCCTTCCAACCCGGGGCACCGGTGGCTCGGGGGGCGGCCGGGCGGACGCGAGGGGGGGACGAGACGACGGCTTGACGCCCGGGGATTGGCGATCAGGACAGGGTGGGGGAAGTCCTGCTAACAGTCTGAGGACGGGCACGCGCGAGGCGTTCCCGGGAGGCTCGGGATGGTGGACGCGAAGCAGCAGCGGGTAACGGTGATTGGGGGTGGGCTGGCGGGGACGGAGTGCGCATACCAGCTCGCCCGCCGGGGCGTGCCGGTGGTGCTGCGGGAGATGAAGCCGCACAAGCGCTCGCCCGCGCACAAGTCGGACTCGCTCGCGGAGCTGGTGTGCAGCAACTCGCTGCGCTCGGACAACCCGGAGAGCGCCATCGGCCTGCTGCACGCGGAGCTGCGCGCGCTCGGCTCGCTGGTGCTGGGCAGCGCGGACGCGAACCGCGTCCCCGCGGGCGACGCGCTGGCCGTGGAGCGCGAGCGCTTCTCCGCCGCGATCACGACGTCCCTGCTGGGCCTGCCCAACGTGGAGCTGGTGGCCGGCGAGGTGGCGACGCTGCCGGAGGAGGGGCCCGTCGTCATCGCCACCGGCCCGCTGACGTCCGACGCGCTCACCGCGGAGCTGGAGCGCTACGTGGGGACGAAGCTCTACTTCTACGACTCCATCGCCCCCATCCTCTCCGGGGACTCCATCGACATGGACATCGCCTTCCGCCAGAGCCGCTACGGCAAGGGCGGGGGGGACGACTACCTCAACCTGCCCATGAGCCGGGACGAGTACTACCGGTTCATCGCCGAAGTGAAGGCGGGGCAGAAGGTGGTGCCGCACAGTTTCGAGGAACCGAAATACTTCGAAGGCTGTCTGCCCATCGAGGTCATGGCGGAGCGAGGCGACGACACGCTGGCCTACGGGCCGATGAAGCCCGTGGGGCTGAGGGACCCGCGCACGGGGAAGGAGCCCCATGCCGTGGTGCAGCTGCGCATGGAGGACACCGCGGGCACGGCGTGGAACATGGTGGGCTTCCAGACGCGCCTGACGTGGGGCGAGCAGAAGCGCATCTTCACCACCTGCATCCCGGGCCTCCAGAACGCGGAGTTCCTGCGCATGGGGCAGATCCACCGCAACACGTTCATCGACTCGCCCAGGCTCTTGTCCCGCGACCTGTCGCTGAAGGGCGAGCCGCGGCTGTACTTCGCGGGCCAGGTCTCCGGCGTGGAGGGCTACGTGGAGAGCGCCGCGTGCGGCTACCTGGTGGCGCTGGCGCTGCATGCGCGGCTGGAGGGACGGGAGTGGGTGCCCCCGCCGGCGACGACCGCGATGGGCGCGCTGTACCGCCACGTGACGGGCGAGGCGCACCCCCCGGACTACCCGCACCAGCCCTCCAACATCATCTTCGGCCTCTTCCCGCCGCTGACCGGGCGGATGAAGAAGGCGGACAAGCGCGCGGCGTACTCGGCGCGGGCGAAGCAGGACCTTGCGGCATGGCTGCCACACGCGGGCGTCCCGGCGACGGGCGCACCGGAGCACGAGGAGCAGAGGAGCGCATGATGCGGCCGAGGCTGGGACGACGGATGGGCGTGGGCCTGCTGGCCTCGCTCATGGTGGCGGGCGCGGGATGCAAGAAGGGCGGGGACGAAGGGGCCGCGCCAGGCGCCGCGTCACCCACGGCGGCGGGTGGAACCGCCGCGACTCCCTCGGCGCGTCCCGTCCAGGAGCGCCCCGGGCCGTCCGGCGCGGGGCAGGGACTGCTGCTGGCCGGAGGCCGCGCGGCGGACCTGCGCGTGACGCACGACGGGCGCTTCGCCACGTACATTCTCAACGGTCAGAAGCCCCGGCTGGACGGCGTGCCGCCCCAGATGCTGCTGGGCGAGCTCTACGTGGTGCCGGTCGAGGGCGGCGAGCCGCGCAAGCTGGGCGAGGGCGTGACGAACGTGCCAGGGGGCCTGCTCTTCTCCGCGGACTCGAAGCACGCGCTCTACCTCACCGGCTACAACCCGGCCTCCCAGTCCGGCTCGCTGCGCGTCGCGGTGCTCGACGACGCGAAGCTGGAGCCCGGCGTGCTGGGCACGGCGGTCAGCTACATGCTGCCCTCGCCCGACGGCACGAAGCTGGCCTTCGTGGACGGGGGCAAGCTGAAGCTGGGGCCGCTGCCGGCGGGGCCCTTTGTCGACGTGGCGGCGGAGGTGGGCACGGTGCAGTTCACCGCGGACGGGAAGACGCTGCTCATCAAGCGGCGTGGGTCCGCCGCGGGGGGCCTGGCCGTCATCTCCGTGGAGAAGCCGGAGGCGGCCCCGCGCAAGCTCGCGGACCAGGTGGGGGACTACGCCGTGTCGCCGGACGGGCGCCGCGTGGCCTTCCAGGTGCGCAGCGAATCGGTGCGGGGCCTCTACGACCTGTACCTGGCGGAGCTGCCGGACCAGAAGCCCAAGCGGCTGGCCGTGGCGGCCTCCGTCTTCGGCTTCTCCCCGGACGGCAAGTGGCTGGCGCGGTCGGAGAATGGCAAGCCGGACGTCCCGGGTGACCTGTACATCGGCCCCGCGGAGGGCGGCGCCGGCCGGAAGGTGGGCGAGCGCGTGTCGGTCTTCACCTTCTCGCCCGACTCGAAGGCGGTGGGCTTCCTCGACCGGTACGACGTGACGGCGCTCGCCGGGTTGATGGCGGTGGTCACCCTGCCGGACGGAGCCCCCAAGCGCGTGGGGGACCGCGTGCCCAACTTCGTGTGGAGCCCGCGGTCGGACTCGGTGGCCTTCCTGTCCCGCTTCCTGAAGCCCGAGTACTCGGTGGACCTGATGCTCTACCCGCTGGGCGCGGAGAAGTCGGAGAAGGTGCACCGGGGCGTGTTCGGCTATGGCTTCATGCCCGGCGAGGGGCAGGTGGTGTTCCGCTCCAACTGCATCCGCAACGGCCGTGCTTGCGACTTCAAGGCGATGGAGCTGCCGAAGAAGGACGAGGCGCAGACCTGGCTCCAGGGCATCTTCAGCTACAAGCTCTCCGAGGATGGCCAGCGCGTGCTCGCCACGTCGGCGCGGATGGACTCGGACACGTACGACCTGACCCTCTACGACGTGAAGACGAAGACCCGCAAACCGCTGGACCAGGGCATCCAGGTGCCGGCGTACTTCGCGGGCAAGGGCGAGTCGCGCGCCGTCTACCTCATCGCGCAGGGGCCCAAGGCGGGGGTCTACAGCGTCGCCGCCACGCCCTGAGGCGCGCGGGGCTCAGCCGAGGAGCGAGAGGTGGAGCCGGACGCCCTCTCGCCCGACGCCGAACCCGAACGCGGGGCCGGACAGGTACAGCGAGCACAGCGCCACGCCGACGCACGCGAGCACGACCCGCCACCCCGTCACGAGCGAGCGGAGGAACGTCGTCTCGTAGTTGCTCCCCACGTAGCGCAGGGCGAACACCAGCCCCACCGGGAGCAGCGGCGTGCCGTCGACCGTGAACCAGAGCGAGGACAGCGCGAGCAGCATCACGAAGCGCTTGCGGCTCAGGTGGAAGCGGTCGTCGTATTCGACGGGGGCGGTGGCGGCGGTCGTCATGGGGTTCCCTTCACGCGAGAAGTCCGGTGTGTGGAGGGACCCGGTGCACGAAGCTCGCCAGTCGAGCGTCCCCTCGCCGCGCCTGTCTGGCCCGGGCTCAGGTCCGAGCCCATGGACGGCGGGTCCGCGTGGACGCCCGGGGTCCTTCGCGTGGCGATAAGTCCGGCGCGCGCGTGGCCCGTGCGGGACGCCCCCGGGTTGTGCTTTCCTCCGCGGCCCGTATGTCCTCATCCTCGCTCGTCTATCGCCGCTATGGCGGCTCGCTCCAGGTCGACATCCCCACCTTCGACGTGCTCGTGGAGGCCGCGCGAATCCCGGAGACCCAGTGGATCGCCACCGCCTGTCCGTTGGAGGGCCTGAGCTGCGACCCGGCCTTCCTCACGTTCATGGACCTGGATGGCAACGGCCGCATCCGGGTGGCGGAGGTGCGCACCGCCGTGGAGTGGGCGGCCCTCCGGCTGAAGGACCGGCGAGGCGCGGACACCGGCAGCGACGTGCTCGAGCTGTCCGCGCTGTCGCCGGAGGCCGCGGCGCTCAAGGGCGCGGCGGAGGTGATCCTCCGCACGCTGGGCGCGGCGGACCTGGGGCGCATCTCGCTCGAGCAGGTGCGCGCCAGCGACAAGGAGCTGCGCAAGGCGGGGCAGAACGGTGATGGCATCGTCGCGCCGGACCACCTGCCGGAGCGCCTGCGCCCGCTGGCGCGGGACATCATGTCGTCCTTCCCGGAGGTGAAGAACCGCGCGGGGATGGCGGGCGTGGACCGGACGACGCTCGGGCGCTTCCGCGAGGAGCGCGCGGCGCTGCTCGCGCACGTCGCGAAGCGGGCCGACGTCTTCGTGTGGGGAGCGGAGAGCGAGGGGCGCGCCCGCCGCGTCCGCGAGGTGGCGCCGCTGCTCGACACGTACTTCGTGCAGTGCCGCCTGGTGGCCGCGCAGCCAGAGGCGGCGGCGAACCTGCGGCTTCGCGCCGAGCGGGTGGAGGGCGCGCTCGGAGACGTGGCCGCGCTGGGCAAGGCGGCGGGGGATCTGCCCATCGCGCCGCCGGACGCCGCGGGCGTGCTGGAGTGGTCGCGCCTGCTGCGCGGCCCCTCGTACGAGGTGCTCCAGGCCTTCCGCCGGGACGTGGCGTCGCCCGTGACGGGAGAGGCGGAGCGGCTGACGGACACGGCCTGGCGTGAGCTGTCCGCCCGGGCGGATGCCATCCTCGCGTGGTTCGCCACGCGCGACGCCAGCCCCCTGCGCGAGCACGTGGACGCGTTGGGCGCCGTTCCCCTCGAGGACCTGGACGCCATCGACGCCGCCTGTCAGGCGGACCTGGCGCTGGCGCCCACGCTCGACGCCATCATCGAACTGGAGCGCCTGGTGCTCTACCAGCGCTGGCTGCTGGTGTTCGCCAACAACTTCATCTCCATGCCCAACCTGTACCTGCCCAAGGCGCCCGCGCTGATGGAGAAGGGCACGCTCATCCTCGGCGGGCGCAAGTACACGCTGTCGGTGCTCGTGAAGAACCGCGCGGAGCACGCGGCGCTGGCGGGGCAGGGGACGACGTGCATCCTCTACGTGCTGGTGGCGCCGAAGGACGGCTCGCCGGGCTACGAGGTGGCCGTGCCCGTCACGCGGGGGCGCAGCACGGACCTGATGGTGGGCAAGCGCGGCGTCTTCTACGACGTGCGGGGACAGGAGCACGACGCCACGGTGACGCACGTCATCCGCCAGCCCGTGTCGCTGTGGGAGTCGATGACCATGCCCTTCTCGCGCATGGCCTCGTTCGTCACCGGCAAGGTCGAGGGGCTCGCGGCGGCGGGGGAGAAGACCTTCGACGCCACGCTGGAGAATGGCTACACCCAGGCGGTGACGGCGCCTCCGCCCGCCGCGGCGCCGGCCGCTGCTCCTGCCGCTGCGAACCCCGCGGGAGGGCTGGCGGGGTTGGTGGCGGCGGGCAGCATCGCGGCGGCGGCGCTGGGCTCGTCCTTCGCGTTCATCGTCTCTCAGGTGAAGTCGCTGACGATGGCGGACGTCATCACCGCCGGGTCGCTCATCGCCATCGTGGTGATGGCGCCCGCGGGCCTGCTCGGGTGGTTGAAGCTGCGGCGGCGCAACCTGGCGCTCCTGCTGGAGGGCTCCGGCTGGGCGCTCAACGACCGGCTCATGCTGACCCACGGATTGGCGACGCTGGTGACGCGGCGCCCGAGGCTGCCCCAGGGCGCCCGGGTGGATCGCCGGGACATGATCCGCCCCGCGCTCCTCGAGCAGCAGGACGAGGAGGGTGAGTCCGAGGGCCTGTCGGGCTGGGCGCGGCTGGGACTCGGCGTCCTGCTGGTGTTCATCCTGCTGTGGCAGGTGCGCAACCCGCTGCTCGCCTTCATGTGCGACGCGAAGTGGCTGTCCGACACGTCGTGCTCGGTGCTGCTGCCCAAGCCGGCGCAGCCCGCGCCCGCGGCGGCCGAGGCCCCGGCGAAGTAGCGGGTGTCCCAGGGCCCGGAATCTTGCGAGGATCTCCGGGCCCCCTACGCTGGGCCCGCCATGAAGACCCTGTCGCCACTGCTGGAGCAGTTCCGCGTCCACCTGGAGGACGAGAAGGGCGCGTCACCGCACACGGTGCGCAACTACCTCATCGACCTGGAGGACTTCGAGCGCTACCTCGTGGAGCGCATGAAGCTGTCGCTCCTGTCCGGCACGCACGCGGCCATCCGCGGCTACCTGGGGACGCTCAGCACGGACCACGCCCCCGCGAGCCGCGCGCGACGGCTGGCCTCCATCAAGTCCTTCTACAAGTACCTGGTGCGCCAGAAGCTGCTGCCCGCCAGCCCCGCCAAGCTCGTCAAGAGCCCGAAGCTCCCCAAGGCCCTGCCCAAGGTGCTCCCGGTGGAGGAGGTCTTCGCCCTGCTCGACGTGCACGACCTGAAGTCCGTGCTCGGGCTGCGCGACAAGTCCATCCTGGAGCTGCTCTACGGCGGCGGGCTGCGCATCAGCGAGCTGTGCGCGCTGGACCTGCTCGACGTCGACCGGCGCGGGCGCATCGTCCGCGTCATGGGCAAGGGCAGCAAGGAGCGCCTGGTGCCCGTCAACGCCCAGGCCATCCGCGCGCTGGAGGCCTGGCTCGCCCGCCGAGGCGAGCTGCTCGCGGAGCCCCGGCCCGCGCAGGCCCCGGACGCGCTCTTCCTCAATGCCCGGGGAGGCCGGCTGACGGACCGGAGCATCCGCAGGCACCTGGACGCCCACGTGCTCAAGTGCGCCCTGGCGCGCAAGGTGAGTCCTCACGCGCTGCGACACTCGTTCGCGACGCACCTGCTGGGCGGCGGCGCGGACATCCGCAGCATCCAGGAGCTGCTGGGGCACGCCAGCCTCTCCACCACGCAGCGGTATACCCACGTCACCTGGGAGCAGCTCCAGGAGGTCTACGACGCCGCCCATCCTCGCGCCTGATGGGCGCGCTGGTGGGTCAAGTCCCCGCGCCTCCTCGTCCTGTCGCGCGCGGCTCTCGGAGGGCGTCGCGTGGGCGCTCCCCCGGCGCCGCGCGTCACGTCGACTCCCTCCGCGGTGTCTGGCGTTTGGGATTGGGGTGGGCGCTCCCGCGCGAGGATTGAATCGTCCTTCATGTCCGGGAGGAGCCGCGCGACGCGGCGGCCTTGCGTCCGGTGTCGGACCCCGGCCCACCGCGTCCCCGGGTGGGAAGCCCTGAACCGGACAGGCCGGCAGTGTTCCTTGGAAACGCGGGGCGCGGCTTGTTAAACCCCGGCCATGTTCCACGGCACCACCATTCTCTGCGTGCGGCGCGACGGCAAGGTGGCCATCGCGAGCGACGGTCAGGTCTCCTTCGACAAGACGGTGATGAAGAACACGGCGAAGAAGGTCCGCAAGCTGGGCGAGGGCCAGGTCCTCGCCGGCTTCGCGGGCAGCACCGCCGACGCCTTCACGCTCTTCGAGCGGTTCGAGGGCAAGCTCAAGGAGCACCAGAAGAACATGGCCCGGGCCTGCGTGGAGCTGGGCAAGGACTGGCGCACGGACCGCTTCCTGCGCCGGCTGGAGGCGCTGCTGGTCGTGGCGGACCGGGAGAAGACGTTCATCCTCTCCGGCGCCGGCGACGTCATCGAGCCGGACTACGGCATCGCCGCGGTGGGCAGCGGCGGGCCGTACGCGCTGGCCGCCGCCCGGGCGCTGCTGGCGCACACGCAGCTGTCCGCGCGCGAGGTGGCCCAGCAATCGCTGACCATCGCGGGCGAAATCGACATCTACACCAACTCCAACATCTCCATCGAAGAGCTCTAGGAGCACCTGCCGTGGCCGATTCGCGCAAGACGTCCGCCTTCACGCCCCGCGAGGTCGTTGGCGAGCTGGACCGCTACATCGTGGGGCAGAACGCCGCCAAGCGCGCGGTGGCCATCGCCCTGCGCAACCGCTGGCGCCGTCAGCAGGTCTCCGACGACCTGCGGGACGAAATCCATCCCAAGAACATCATCATGATCGGCCCCACCGGGGTGGGGAAGACGGAGATCGCCCGCCGGTTGGCGAAGCTGGCCCAGGCACCCTTCGTCAAGGTGGAGGCGTCGAAGTTCACGGAGGTGGGCTACGTGGGCCGGGACGTGGAGTCGATGATCCGCGACCTGGTGGAGGCGGCCATCGCGCTGGTGCGCGAGGAGGAGACGGAGAAGGTGAAGCCCCGCGCGGAGGAGCTGGCCGAGGACCGGCTGGTGGAGCTGCTGCAGACCGGCGGCCCGCGCACGCCCGCGTCGCCGCCGCCCTTCGGCTTCGCCCCGCCGCAGCAGCCCGCGCCCCAGCGCCTGGACGACGCCGAGCGCGAGAAGCTGCGCGCCAAGCTGCGCGCCGGCACGCTCGACGACCAGACGGTGGAGGTGGAGACCAGCGACAGCGCGCCCACCTTCATGCGCGGCTTCTCCGGCCAGGGCATGGAGGAGATCGGCGTCAACCTCCAGGACCTCTTCAAGAACATGCCGGGCATGAGCAAGACGCGCCGTCGCAAGGTCCGCGTGCCGGAGGCGCTCCAGCTGCTGCGCCAGGAGGAGGCCCAGAAGCTGGTGGATCCGGACCGCGTCCAGCGCGAGGCCGTGGCCCGCGCGGAGACCAGCGGCATCGTCTTCATCGACGAGATCGACAAGATCGCCAGCCGCGAGGGCGCCAAGGGCAGCGGCGGGCCGGACGTGTCGCGAGAGGGCGTGCAGCGCGACATCCTGCCCATCGTCGAGGGCTCCACCGTCAACACCAAGTACGGCATGGTGAAGACGGACCACATGCTCTTCATCGCCGCGGGCGCCTTCCACGTCT
Organism: Myxococcus stipitatus; assembly: GCF_021412625.1. The sequence goes on from NZ_JAKCFI010000022.1 coordinate 9,510, forward strand.
CCAAGCCCAGCGACCTCATCCCGGAGCTGCAGGGCCGCTTCCCCATCCGCGTGGAGCTCGAGCCCCTGTCCGGCGAGGACCTCATCCGCATCCTCCGCGAACCGAAAAACTCGCTCTTGCGGCAATACACGGCGCTCCTGGGCACGGAGGGCGTGCGGCTGAGCTTCACGGACGACGCGGTGACGGAGCTGGCGCGCATCGCCCAGCAGGCGAACGAGCGTACGCAGAACATCGGCGCTCGCCGGCTGCACACCGTGCTGGAGCGACTGCTCGACGAAGTGTCCTTCTCCGCGAGTGAGCTGGGCCCCCGGGACTTCCAGGTGGACGGCAATTATGTGCGTGAACGGCTGGGGTCGATCATCCAGGATGAGGACCTGTCGCGCTACATCCTCTAGCAGGCTATATGGCGCGCGCAGCCCCCACTCGCACAAAGGGAGGTAACCCCCCTTGCCGCAGCCCGTGACGTCTTCCACCGCTCCGCTCGCCAACGCCCCGCTCATCGACAAGGCCAAGGCGCATCTGCTGCAGAACTACAAGCAGCAGCCCATCGTCCTGGTCCGTGGTCGCGGCACGCGCGTCTGGGACGCGGACGGGCGTGAGTATCTGGACCTCATCGGCGGCGTGGCGACGTGCGCCCTGGGCCACTGTCATCCGGACGTCGTGGCCGCGGCCCACGCGCAGCTCGACACCCTGTGGCACGTGTCGAACGCCTTCTACTCGCGGCCCTCCATCGACCTGGCGGCCCAGCTGTGCGAGTGGAGCGGCCTGTCGCGCGCCTTCTTCTGCAACTCCGGCGCGGAGGCGAACGAGGCGCTGCTGAAGCTGGCGCGCAAGGTGATGAAGGACCGGGGCCACCCGGAGCGCTTCGAGGTCATCACCTTCGAGCGCAGCTTCCACGGCCGCACGCTGGCCACCGTCACGGCCACCGGGCAGCCGAAGTACCACGCGGGCTTCGAGCCGCTGCCCGCGGGCTTCAAGCACATCCCCTACGGGGATCTGGCCGCCGCGCGCGCCGCGGTGGGGCCCACCACCGCCGCCATCCTCGTGGAGCCCGTCCAGGGCGAGGGTGGGGTGCGGGTGGCGCCCGAGGGCTTCCTCGCGGGCCTGCGCGCCCTGTGCGACGAGAAGGGCCTGCTGCTGCTGGTGGACGAAATCCAGACGGGCATGGGCCGCACGGGCATCCCCTTCGGCTTCATGCGCGCGGGCATCCTCCCGGACGCCATCAGCATGGCCAAGGCGCTCGGCAACGGGCTGCCCATTGGCGCCATGCTGTGCCGCGAGGACGTGGGCGCGAGCATGAGCCCGGGGAGCCACGGGTCCACCTTCGGCGGCAACCTGGTCGCCGCGGCGGCGGCCAACGCGGTGCTGAAGGTCATCCGCCAGCCGGGCTTCCTCCAGGAGGTGGTGGACAAGGGCGAGTACTTCCTGGGGCGGCTGCGCGAGCTGCAGGGCCGGCTGCCGGCCGGGCGCCTGGTGGAGGTCCGCGGCCAGGGCCTGCTGGTGGGGCTGGAGATGGACCGGGACGCGCCGCAGGTGCTGGGCAAGCTGCGTGAGGGGGGCGTGCTCGGCAACGCCGCCGGGGAGCGCACCGTCCGCTTCGCGCCGCCCTTCACCATCACCCGGGAGGAGCTGGACCAGAGCCTCGCCATCATCGAGCGGGTGCTGGCGGCCCTCTAGCCCGCCGGGCTGGGTCGGCAAGACACTGGGTGTTTGACGCCCCGTGTCTTCCAAACCTACGCTCGGCCCTTCGGCAACCCATCCGTGGACCGTCCCGTGAGCGCGCCAAATACGATCGTCGGCCTGGGGGCCCGCACGGACCACCTGGCGACGGTACCCAACCTGGATGCGTCCCGGCTCCAGCTCAGCGCGGAGGAGGCCGCCCTCCTCGCGCTCGTCGGTCGGGTCGAGCGCATCGACAACCTGTTGTCGCGCTCGACCCTGGGGGAGGCGCGCACCATCGCCGTGCTCCTGTCCCTGCGGGCCAAGGGCGCCATCGTCCCGGCGCGCGTGGTACCCCGCAACCAGCCCACACCGGCGGTGGACGCGGCCCTGGCCGAGGAAGTGGACCTGGAGCCGGAGCGCAAGCGGGAGATCATCGAGCTGGAGCGCTCGCTCGACGCCATGGACTACTTCGCGGTGCTGGGGCTGCGCCCCGGCGCGGCGGCCGGGGACGTGAAGCAGGCGTACTACAACGCGTCGCGGCGCTTCCATCCGGACCGGTACTTCGGGAAGAACCTGGGCAGCTTCCGCGCCCGCATGGAGCGGATCTTCCGCAAGCTCACGGAGGCGCACAACGTCCTCACGCAGCAGGACAAGCGGGACGCCTACCTCAAGGCGAACCCCGCGCTGGCGCTGGCGTCCACCGCGGCCGCCGCTCCCGCGCCCGCGCCCGCGCCGCCGCCCCCGTCGAATCCGGCGCTGGAGCTGACGCCCATCGCGCCCCGGCCCCCCGCGCCGCCACCTCGTGGGGTGTCGCCGCCGCCGGCCGCGCCCGTGGCCCCGCCGCCCGCCGTGTCGGACGCGGAGTCCGAGGCGCGCCGCGCCGAGCGGCAGGCCCGGCTGGCCCGCCACCCGTACCTGGCGAAGACGGTGCGGTTGTCGGAGCTGGTGGCCCGGGGCAAGGCGGCGGTGGCCCGGGGCGACTGGGAGCGCGCCTACCAGGACTTCCACCAGGTGCAGACCCTGGACCCGAAGAACCGGGAGGTGGTGACGCTGCTGGTGGAGGCGCGGCGGCGCCATGACGAGCACCGGGCCTCGCTCGAGCTGGCCCGGGGCCGGGAGCTGGCCCTGCACGGCGACGCCGTGGGGGCGCTGGCGGCCTACCGGATGGCCACCTCGCTCGACCCGCAGAGCGCGGAGGCCGCCTACCTGGCCGCCCGGGAGGGGCTCGCCCAGGGGCAGGACGTGGGCGAGGTCCGCGCGCTGGCGCAGCGCGCCGTGGATCTCCAGTCGCAACGGGTGGAGCATCAGCTCCTGCTCGGCAAGGTGCTGATGGAGCTGGGGGCGAAGAAGCACGCCAAGCGGGTCTTCGAGGACGCGGCCCGGCTGGACCCGGACAACGCGGACGCGAAGGCGGCCCTCAAGAAGTTGCGGTGGACGTTCTAGGATGAGCGCGGACTCTCATGGCTGAGCCCGAACCTCTCATTGGCATCGACCTGGGGACGACGAACAGCATCGTCGCCACCGTCCAGGACGGTCAGCCCATCGTCATCAAGAACCGCACGGGACAGGCGCTCACGCCGTCCGTGGTGGCGGTGTCGAAGAATGGCAAGCGGCTGGTGGGCGGCATCGCCAAGCGCCAGGCCATCACCAACCCCCAGGAGACGGTGTACGCCGCCAAGCGGCTCATCGGCCGGAAGTTCTCCTCGCACGAGGTGCAGGACGCGCTGCGCCAGCTCCCGTACGAGGTGGTGTGCGGGCAGCACGACGACCTGCGCATCCGCATGGGGGGCAAGGACCTGGCCGTCCCCGAGCTGTCCGCGATGATCCTCCAGGAGCTGAAGGCGGACGCGGAGGCGCACTTCGGCCGGCCGGTGAGCAAGGCCGTCGTCACGGTGCCGGCGTACTTCAACGACGCCCAGCGGCAGGCCACCAAGGACGCGGGGCGCATCGCCGGGCTGGAGGTGCTGCGCATCATCAACGAGCCCACCGCGGCGGCGCTGGCCTATGGCTTCAGCCGCACGGTCAACGGGCGCGTGGCGGTGCTGGACCTGGGCGGCGGCACCTTCGACGTGTCCGTGCTGGAGATCAACCAGGGCGTCTTCGACGTGGTGGCCACGGGCGGCGACACGTACCTGGGCGGCGAGGACTGGGACAACCGCATCATCGAGTGGCTCGTCTTCGGCTTCGCCAAGGAGCACGGCATCGACCTGCGCAAGGACCGCATGGCCTTGCAGCGGCTCAAGGACGCGGCGGAGAAGGCGAAGGTGGAGCTGTCCGGCGTGCGCGAGACGCAGCTCAACCTGCCCTTCATCTGCACGCCGCCCGGAGGCGGGGCCGCGCTGCACCTGCAGGCGGCGCTCACGCGGGAGAAGCTGGAGGACCTGACCAACGACCTGACCGAGCGCGTGGTGGGCATCACCACCGAGGTGCTCGGCGAGGCGGGGGTGCGGCCTTCGGAGCTGAAGGAGGTCATCCTCGTCGGAGGCATGTCGCGCATGCCGCGCGTCGTGGAGGCGGTGCGCACGTACTTCCGCCGCGAGCCCTGCAAGGGCGTGCACCCGGAGGAGGTGGTGGCCCTGGGCGCCGCGGTGCAGGCCCACGCGCTGGTGGCGCAGGAGGGCGAGCTGCTCCTGCTGGACGTCACGCCGCAGAGCCTGGGGGTCGCCATCGCGGGCGGCTTCGTGCGCCGCATCATCCCCAAGAACACCACCGTGCCCACGTCGGCCACGGAGGTCTTCGCCACGTCGAAGGACCTCCAGCGGGTGGTGAAGATCATGGTGCTCCAGGGAGAGCACGAGGCGGCGCACCAGAACGAGCTGCTGGGCGAGTTCGTCCTCACCGGCCTGCGCGAGGCGCCGCGCGGACAGGTGGAGATCGAGGTGACGTTCGACATCAACGCGGAGGGCATCGTCTCCGTCTCCGCGAGAGACAGGGAGACGGGCCTGCGTCAGTCGATCACCGTCACCGCCTCCAGCGGCCTGACGGAGGACGAGCTCAAGCGCATCATGGACGAGCAGCGCGGCTACCTCATGGCGGCGCGAATCTCCGAGGAGCTGACGGCCAAGCGCGTGGAGCTGGACACGCTGGCGCGCGACGTCATGGACGCGCTGACGCGCGCGCGGCTGCTGCCCGGTGGGGGAGGGCTGCCTGCGGACGCGGTGCCTCGCGCGGAGCAGGTGCTGGAGCACGCGCGGCAGGTGCGCGCGGGCGAGGACGTGGGCGCCATGGGCCGGGCGTGCGAGCTGCTCGCCTCCAGCCTCATGCAACTCAAGAGTCCTCCGCGCAGCGGCACGGGACGATAGATGAGCACCCAGCGCGCCAATCAGCTCGTGGAAGCGGGACTGTGGCTGCGCCTCAGCGGTGACGCGCAGGGCGCGCAGAAGCTCTTCGAGCGCGCGCTGGAGTTGGATCCGGACAACGCCCGCGCCCAGGAGTCGCTGGCGACGTTGATGGGGAGCGCGCCGACGGTCGCGGGACCCTTCTCCGCGCCGTCCTCGGAGGTCTCCACGCGCGCCACGCCGTTGCCGTCCCTCGAGGGGGACTGGGGCGCCTGGGCGGTGGGAGAGCCGAGCCTGACGGTGGACGAGGCCTCGGTGCCGAGCGCGGCCAGCGTGCTGCTCCCGGACGCGGACGCGGGCCCGCCGGAGAGCGACGTGCTGGAGCTGTTGTCTCGCGACGAGGTCCCCATCACCCAGGAGTACGGCATCCCGGGCGGCGACGCGTACGGCGCGCCGGTGGGCGAGACGGAGCTGGAGCGCCTCCTGCGCGGCGCGGGGGACCTGCTGGAGCTGGACGACCACTCGGGCGCGGTGGACCTGCTGTTCAAGGCCCAGGAGCTGGCGCCAGGGGACCCGCGCGTCGAGGCCCTGCGCGCGCGCAGCGAGCGGATGTTGATGGCGATGCTGGAGTCGAAGCTCGGGGACCTGGGGCGCGTGCCTCGCTTGCGGCTCCAGCCGGACGACGTCATCTGGCTCAACCTGGACCACCGCGCCGGCTTCGTGCTGGCGCAGATCGACGGCTCGGTGACCTACGAGGACCTCTTCGCCCTGTCCGGGATGACGCGGCTGGATACCGCGCGCATCCTCGCGCAGTTGATCGACGAGGGCGTCATCAGCACCGGGTGAGCGGTCCGCGGGTGTTCGCGACGTGGCTCCCCCGGAGTGGGCGCGGGTCAGAACGCGATGCCCACCTGGACTTGTGGCGCGAAGCTGAAGCCGCCGTCGCCGGGCCTGCCGGTGACGAAGACGGGCAGGTCCAGTTCGACGAGCCACTTCAGGTCGTCGTTCAGGTCGAACTTCTTGAGGACGATGGGCACCAGGCCGAAGTTGAAGGGCTGGTCCGCGCCCACCGCCATGGCCACGCGCAGGCCGGCGGACACTGCGCCCAGGTCATAGATGATGCCCGGGTCCACGACCAGGCTGGTGCTGGCGCTCGCCGGCGTCCCATCGTCGGAGAAGCGCCACTTGCTGAAGGCGATGAACTCGAAGTCGATGCACCACTTGCCGAACGTCAAGGTGACGCCCGGGGCGATGCCCGCCTGGATGAAGTCCCCGAAGATGACGGTGGTGTCCTCGTCGGTGACGTTGAGGAGGGGCACCACCAGCGCCAGGTGACCGCCCACCTTCGGGCCGCCTCCCGCTTCACCCGAGCCGCCCGTGGCCTCGTGTCGCTCGCGGTGCTTCTCGTGCTTGTCGTGCTTCTTCTTGTGCTCGAACCAGGCGCCCCGGTTCTCGTCGGGTTCGGCGCTCGCGGCTCCTGGAGCGAACGCCGCGAGCATCGCGACCAGCCCCCCGAGGCCCGCGGCCCCCACCCACTTCCGTCCCCCCATGGTTCCCCCCTCGCATTGGCGCCGGACGTGGCGCGTGCCCACGCCGCGGCAGGACGGAGGTTGGTGTGCGCCCCCCGCCCGGACAACCCGCCCGCTCCCTGGGGGCAGGGCTCCGTTGGCTTCGCGGCACGGCACTCACCTCGTCGGCCCCGAATCATGCTCAATTGACAGGTTGTTGTCGTTTTGACAGGAATATGTCCATGAGGAGCGACCTCAGCATCCCGATGCTTCCCTGTGTCGAATTGGAGCCCACGCTGGCTTTCTACGAGCGGCTGGGCTTCGAGGTGACGTATCGGCAGCAACGTCCGAATCCCTACGCGGCGACGCGGCGCGGAGGGGCGCAGCTCCACTTCTTCGGGATGAAGGGGTTGGAGCCGTCCCAGGCCTTCAGCACGTGCCTGGTCATCGTCGACGAGGTGGAGTCCCTGCACGCGACCTTCGCGGACGCGCTGCGAGCGGCCCACGGGAGGCTCCCCCTCCGGGGCGTGCCCCGAATCACGCGCATGCGGCCAGGCCAGTCACGCTTCTCCGTCGTGGACCCCTCCGGGAACACGCTCATCTTCGTCCGCCGGGACGAGCGCCAGGGCGCTGGCGACGGGGAGGGGCGCGGTCAGGCCTCCCCGCTGGGCGAGGCGCTGGCGCTGGCGCGTCGGCTGCGAGACTTCCGGAACGACGACGTGGCGGCGGCGAAGGTGCTGGATGCCGCCTTGAAGAAGGACGCGTCGGGGACGCGGCTGGAGCGGGCGCGCGTGCTCCTGGCCCGCGCCGAGCTGGCCGTCGCGCTGGGGGACGGCGCGGCGGCGCGGGCGCTTCAGGGGGCGTTGGATGGACTCCAGCTGGGGGTGGAGGAGCGCGAGGCCCTGCGGGAGGACCTGCGCGTCCTCGAGCGAATCCAGGGGACGGGCTAGCCGCGGACGACGGCCGTCCAGGTGCCCTTCACCACGACGTCGCCCCGCTGGTTGCGCGACTCGGAGGTGACGACGACGAACTCCATGCCCGCCTTCTCGTAGATCTCCGAGATGCGGCCCGTGGTGGTCATCACGTCGCCGGGGCGCATGACGTCCAGGAACTCCAGCTCCTGCTCGCCATGCACCAGCATCAGCAGGTTGATGCCCAGCTCCGGGTCCGACACCGCCGCGCCGAACGGGCGGATGGCGAAGACGACGGCGAAGCTGGGGAAGGCGATGAGGTCCCCGTAGGGGCCGGCCTTGGCCGCCTGGGCGTCGTGGAGCAGGGGGCTGACGTGCGCGGGAGGCTCGCCGGGAGTGCCGGCGGCGGGGTGGGCACCGCCGAGCGCGAGCGCGAACTCACGCATCTTCTCCGCGCCGAGCGTGTATGAGAATGGGCCGTACTCACGGCCGATGAAGCGTTTGTCGATGGCCATGGCGCTATCCGATGGAGGCTTCGACGACGGCGCCCTTGAGGACGGCCTCGCCGCGCTGGTTGGTGGCGGTGACTTCGGTGACGAGCCGGTGGCCCTCCAGCGCCGTGACGCGGCCCTGGAAGGTGACGGTGTCCTCGAGGCGCACGGGACGCGAGAAGCGCACCTTGACGCGGCGGATGCGGCCCGGGTCTCCCACGAAGATGCCCACCGCCTCCACCGCCCAGCCCAGCGTGCACAGGCCCTGGAGGATGACGCCTCCCAGCCCCGCGGCCTGGCCGACCTCCGGGTCGATGTGGATGGGATTGAAGTCCCCGGAAGCGCCCGCGTAGTAGATCGGCCGGTACCGGTCGCACTCGCGGACGTGCGTGAACGTGTCGCCTACCTGGAACGTGCGTGCCATTCGTGGATGTCTAGCACGGCCCGCCGGCGCTTCATCCCATGAAGTGCCAGCGTTCCACGCCGCGAAACGCCACGGAGGGTGTGGCGTTTTTCAATGGCCGGAGCGGGCCGTCGCCGCGCCGTCGTCGCGTTCGGGCGCGGGGCCGTGGTCCAGCGGATCCTCCACCTCGGAGCCCTCGCGGCGCTTGCGATACTGCTCGCGCACGTACGTCACCAGCTGGTCCAGATACGAGGACAGGGGAGGGCAGCGCACGCCGGTGCCGTCCAGCAGCTCCAGCGTGTTGTGGCAATTGTAGATGGCCAGGTGGTTGACGTAGCTGATGGCCGCGCGCTGCGGGCGGGCCAGCTTCTCCAGCACCGGCAGCCGCAGCATGACGTCCGCGGCGCGCGCGGACAGGTTGAAGCGCGGCAGCTTCTTGTTGGCCTTCTCCGCGATGAGCTCGTACACGCGCCGGGCGCTCATGGGGTTGGGGTCCACCAGGTGGAAGGTGCGGCCCACCGCGCGCGGGTCCTTCGACAGCCGCAGCACCGCGTCCACCACGAAGTCCACGGGCACCACGTTGAGCGGGGCCACGCCGTTGCCCGGCAGCGGCAGCGGCACCACCAGCGGCGACGTCACCAGCAGGATGCCCAGGTAGTAGGGCCCCTCGAACTTGTCGATCTCCCCCGTGCGCGAGTCGCCCACCACGCTGGACGGCCGGAAGATGGTGACGGGGAGGTTGGCCGAGGCGCGCATCACCAGCCGCTCCGCCTGGAACTTCGTCTCCTCGTAGGGGTTGCGGAAGCCCTGGCCCCGGTCCAGCTCGTCCTCGGCGATGACGCCGACGCGGTCCCCGGACACGTAGCAGGTGGAGAAGTGGTTGAAGCGCGCCAGGCGCTCGCAGTCGCGCGCCAGCTCCAGCATGTTGCGCGTGCCGTCCACGTTCACCCGCCACGCGGTGTCCTTGGGCACGCCCAGCTGCGCCACCGCGGCCAGGTGGAAGATGTCCGTCACCCGCTCGCACAGCCGCTGGTACTCCTCGCCGGACAGCCCCAGGTGCATGTCCACCACGTCGCCGGTGAGCAGCTCCACCGTGGCGCCCTTCAACCGGGACGCGTGCTTCTGCGCCTCCTTGAGGGCCTTGGGCTGCACCAGCGCGAAGACGTGCCCCTTGGGGTCTTCACGGGCGATGTGCTCCACCAGCCGTTTGCCGATGAAACCGGGATAGCCGGTGACGAAGTACGTGCCGGGACCGGCCTTCTTGCGCGTCTCGCTCATTGCGGCGCGCAGCATACCCGTCCGTCAGCCGAGCGCGAGCATGGCGCGCCAGACCGACTCGACCTGGGCCCGGGTGCCCGCCAGGTCCCCGCTGTTGTCGATGACCCACGTCGCGTGGGTCCGCTTGTCGTCCAGGGGGAGCTGGGACGCCAGCCGGGCCTCCGCCGCCGCCGCGTCCAGGTGATCGCGCGCCATCAGCCGGGCCTTCTGCACGTCCCGGGGCACCCACACCAGCGCCAGGCCGTCCATCCACTGGTGCATGCCGCTCTCCACCAGCAGGGGGACGTCGTAGACGACGCGCGCCAGGCCACGCGCCCGCGCGTCGTCCAGGCGCTGGGCGAAGGCGTCCCGCACGGCGGGGTGGACGATGGCGTTGAGGGCGGCGCGCTCCTCGTCGTTGCCGAAGACGCGCGCGCCCAGCTTCGCGCGGTCCAGCCGGCCGTCCGGGCCCACCACGCCCGGGAAGCGCTCGGCGATGGCGGCCAGGGCCTGGGTGCCCGGCTCGACGACCTCGCGCGCGAGCACGTCCGCGTCGATGACCTCCGCGCCCAGCTCGCGGAGCATCCGCGTGACGGTGCTCTTGCCGGAGGCGATGCCGCCCGTCAGTCCGAGGACGCGCACCTACTTGGCGGCCTTCTGCGTGGTGAAGGTGAACGACTGCACCGTCTTGCCGTCCTCGTTGAAGAAGATGGCGAGCCCCAGCTTGGGGTACAGGAAGTAGGTGCGGAAGTCGTCCGTCAGCTTGCGCTGGTAGCAGGGCGCCGCGGGCGCGGGGCCGGAGGGGCACGCGGGGCCGTAGCTCTGCTCGATGGTCTCCTTGTCGATGACGGGGCCGGGGAAGACGTCGATGCGCTCGATGAGCCCGGTGGCGGGGTCCAGCTTGAACTGCGCCTGGCTGGTGCCCTTGATGGCTTCCTTGCCCAGGTAGGCGATGATCTCCTTCCCGTCCTGGGTGACGGTGCGCGACGGTTCGCCGAACTTCTTGACGACCTCGTCCTTCTTGGTGACGCCGGGCTCCACGCCCTGCCAGGGCTTGGCGTCGACGACGGTGGGAGCGGCGAAGGCGAGCACGGCGAGCGCGGTCAGGGTCCTCATCACGACTTCCTCCCTAATGGAAAGGGCGGGCGGGGCTCAAGCATCCCCCTCTCATTTCAAACGGACGTTTCCGACGGGCATTCAACCACGAGACGCCTTGCCCCGTCCGGGGGGGTCTGCTACTTCGCGACCCATGCGCGCTCCTGGCACCCGCATCCTGCCCTTCCTCCTGCTGGCGCTGTGTGGCGTGGCCGGAGCGGCCGACTTCGTTGGCGCGGACAGCTGCAAGGGGTGCCACCCGGAGGCCTACGAGGCGTGGCAGAAGTCCAAGCACGCCCGGGCGGTGAACTCCCTCACGGAGCAGCAGCAGAAGGACGGCCGCTGCCTGTCGTGCCACTCGCCGGACCAGGTCGCCCAGGTGTCCGCCAGTGTGAGCTGCGAGACATGCCATGGCGGCGGCCAGTACTACTCGCCGGAGTACGTCATGAAGGATCCGGAGCTGGCCCGGCTGGTGGGGCTGGTGGATCCGTCGGAGAAGCAGTGCCGCTCCTGCCACGACGCCTCCTCGCCCTCCCTGCGGCCGTTCGACTTCAAGGAGTCGCTCAAGGCCATCGACCACTGGTCCGCGGAGCGGGCCCGTCGCGCCGCCCGCACGGAGTCCACCCCCACCGCGGCGCCGACGACCGCGACCGCCAAGAAGTAGGGCCGTGATCAAGATCCTCGACGCCCGTTTCGTCACCACCGCGGTGGAGCCCAAGGGCTATCCGCAGGAGCACTCCGCGGAGGTGGCCTTCGTGGGCCGCTCCAACGTGGGCAAGTCCTCCATGATCAACGCCCTGTGCGGCCGCAAGAAGCTGGTCCGGGTGTCGAACACGCCCGGCCGCACCCGCACGCTCAACTTCTTCGACGTGGACCTGGAGTGGGGCACCAAGCGCCACCAGGTGCGCCTGGCGGACCTGCCCGGCTACGGCTTCGCCCGCGCCAGCAAGGCGGACAAGGCCCAGTGGGAGAAGATGATCACCACCTACCTGGAGAAGCGGCACCGCCTGGAGGTGGTGGTGAGCATCATCGACGCGGAGGTGGGGCCCACCCCGGACGACCTGGCCACGCTCGACTACCTCCAGGCGCACAAGCGCCGGGTGATGGTGGTGGCCACCAAGGTGGACCGCCTCACCAAGGCCCGGACGCGCCCGCGGCTGCAGGAGCTGGCGAAGCTGATGGACCTGCCCCTGGAGGCCGTCCTGCCCTTCTCCTCGACGGAGCGCCTGGGCGTGGACGAGGTCTGGACCGCGCTGCTCTCCACGTTCGGCAAGTCCACCCGCGTCTGAGCGGGGCCCCCGGGAATCGGGTAGTCGTCGCTCGCGGTGGGGTTGTGCTCCCGGCCCGTGGGGGCCTGTGGTAGGCACGCCGCCGTGTCTGAGAACGGCAAGGGAAATGGCAAGGACGCCCAGCTCGCCCTGCGCGAGCTGAGCCAGCGGTTGATGCGGTTGTCGCCCCGCCAGCGCCTGGACGCGCTGCTGGACGGGCCGGACGCGCGGGCGGTGGTGCGCGCGCTGCCGCCGGAGAACCTCTACGTCACCATCCAGGAGGTGGGGCTGGCGGACGCGACGGAGCTGGTGCAGCTCGCCTCGCCCGGCCAGTTCCGCGCCTTCGTGGACCTGGGGGGCTGGAAGCGCGACTCGCTGGACCCGCACGACGTGCTCACCTGGCTGCGGGCCGCGCGCGGCGGCATCGACGATTCGGCGGAGTACCTGCGCAAGCTGCACGCGCTGGACCTGGAGGTGCTGGAGCTGCTCCTGCGCGAGTTCGTCGTCGTGCACGACCTGGAGGAGAACCCGGACGTCAACCCCCAGGGCGTGACGCTGGAGACTCCGGAGGGGCGCTACCTGGTCGAAATCAAGGCGGACGGCGTGGAGATGTCCGCGGTGCGCACGCTCCTCAACGACCTCATCGCGGAGAACCCCTTCGAGGCGGTGCGCCTGCTGGAGGCGGTGCGCTGGGAGATTCCCGGCGAGTTGGAGGAGACGGCGTTCCAGTTCCGCCAGGGCCGCCTGCTCGATCTGGGCTTCCCGTCGCTGGAGGACGCGGTGTCGCTCTTCGGCCGCGTGGACGTGGGGCCCTCGCCCCGGCCCGCGCAGGGCACCGCGCTGGCGCCGTCGCAGGGCCACGTGGACTACCTGGACGCGGCCTTCCGTGGGCTGGACGACGTCGAGCGCACCAACGCGGAGGACGAACTGACGGGCGTGGCCAACGCGGCGCTGGTGGCCGAGCTGGCGGACCCCGGCGACCTGGACGCCGTGCGCCGGGTGGGGGAGATGGTGCGTGACTACCTCAGCCTGGGCCTGGAGCAGCTGACGGGCGCCGACCCGTCGCGCGCGTCCCAGGTGCTGCGCGACACGCCGCTGCGGCGCGTGTTCCAGACCGGCTTCACGCTGACGCTCCAGCTCAAGTTCCGCGCGGACCGGCTGGCCAAGGCCCCCGGCGCCACCGTGGACGGCGTCCTGATGGTGTTGCCGGAGGAGGCGGCCGCCCTGGAGGCGCTGCGGCGCAAGCGGCCCCGGCGCGCGCTGAAGGTGGAGGGCGCGGAGCCCGTGCCGTTCCGCTCGCTGCGCGAGGTGGCCTCCAGCGAGGCCGTGCTGGGCCGCGCCGAGGCCCAGGTGGAGGTCTTCCGGGGCCTGCTCGGCGGGACGCCCGAGTCCGCGCGCGAGGCGGTGGCCCGCTTCGGCGTGCCGCTGGAGACGCTGGGAATGGACCGGCTGTTCGCGGCCGGCGTGGCCATGGCGGTGCTGGACGAGCGCGCGGACGCGCGCCCCGTGCCGCTGGGCCGCGCGGTGGAGCTGGGACAGCGCCTGTTCGAGGGCACGCCCCAGGCGCCCCGGCTGCGGCCCTCCGCCACCGAGCGCGCCCTGGCGGGCCTGGAGCCGGCGGTGGCTCCCGGCGCCCGCGACGAGCTGCGGCGCATGGTGGGCGTGACGCTCGGCCGGCTGCTGTCGGAGCTGGGCGTGGCGTGGCTCGAGGAGGCGCGGTGGAGCCCGGTCGCCTCCGAGGTCCTCCCGATGGAGAGCGCGCCGGTGCCGTAGGTTTTTCAGTCCCGGAGGGCGCCGCCCGCACCGCGGCGCCGCCAAGTCAGCGGAGATCCGAGGCTTTGCCGCCCCGGTGTCCTGGCACGTCCTCTGCTTCAGGCTGCCCCACGCGTGGCTGTTCGCGCGCCAACGCCTGAGGAGGAGGGACATGGTGCCGGGTGAGCAGGGGCAGCGGCGTGACGTGTGGGCCTTCTATTCGCTGACCGCGTTCGCGGCGGTGATGTACGCGGCGCCGGGCGAGTGGATTCCCGCGCTCGCGCCGCTGCGGCTGGCGTTCGTGACGTCGGTGCTGGCGGCGGGGTTGATGATCATTCGCAGGCTGGGGCGCGCGGAGCCCATCCACGTGGATGGCGCGCGGGGGCTGGCGCTCGTCGGCTTCTCGTCGCTGGCGCTGTGTTCGGTGGCCTGGTCGGTGAATCCGGAGGTGACGCAGGCGACGGGCATCGAGCTGCTCAAGCTGACCGCCATCTACCTGACGTTCGTCAACGTCATCACCAGCCAGCGCCGGCTGGCCGTGGTGTGCGGCGCCATGGTGCTGGCGTCCATGGTGACGTCCATCGGCGTCATCAACTGGTACGTGGTGGGAGAGGACCTGGTGGAGGGCTTCCGGGCGCGCTGGGTGGGCGTCTACGCGGACCCGAACCACATGGCGATGAACATGGTGCTGGTGGTGCCGCTGGCGGTGGCCTTCCTGGCGCGCAAGGGCTCCAACTGGGTGTGGCGGCTGGCGTGCCTGACGGCGGCGGTGCTGGCGGTGGTGGCCATCGTCGTGTCGCACTCGCGCGGCGGGTTCATCGGCCTGTCGGTGGCGATGGCGCTGTGGGCCATCCGCGAGAAGCGCCGCATCCAGGCCATCGTCGTGGGCTCGTTGTTCGTGGTGGGCCTGCTCGTCTTCGCGCCCTCCAGCTTCTGGGCGCGCAACGAGACGGTGGCGGCCTTCCACGAGGACGCGTCCGCCATGGGCCGCGTCTACGCGTGGCAGGTGGCCAGCCGCATCAGCCTGGACCGCCCGCTGCTGGGCGTGGGCGCCGGCGCCTTCCGCTACGCGTGGGCGGAGTACGCGCCCCCGGAGGCGCGGCGCGCGTACGTGGCGCACAACATCTTCCTGGACGTCATCGGCGAGCTGGGCTGGGTGGGGATGGTGCTCTTCATGGTGTTCGCGGGCGGCGCCTCCGGCGGGGTGTTCGAGGCATCGCGAAGCCGCGCGGTGGGCTGGCTCGCGCGCGGGCTGGCCGCGTCCATGGCGGGCTATCTGACGTGTGACTTGTTCTCCGGCTACATCCTGTCCGCGCACTGCTACGTCCTGTTCGGTCTGGCGGCGGCGGCGCAGCGCATCGCGCTCGCGGAGCGGGTGGCGGAGGCGGCGAGCGCCCCGGGCCCCGTGCAGACGGGCGGGCCGGCGGCGGCGTGGGAGGGGTCGGGACATGCGGCGTGAAGAGGTTCGGATGGAGCAGGAGCCCATCCGTCTGGTGCAGTTCACCCGGTCGTTCCATATCGGTGGCACCGAAGTGCAGGTGTTGGAGCTGCTGAGGGGGCTGCCCCACCACTACCGGCTCCAGGTCTCCGTCCTCGAGGACGCGGGGCCGCTGATGGGCGCGGTGTGGAAGCTGGGCCATGTCGCGGAGACCTTCCCGCTCAAGGGCTCCGTGGCGCAGGCCAACACCGCCTACCAGGTGTACCGCCTGGCCCGGTGGTTCCGCGTCAACCGCGTGGAGCTCGTCCACGTCCACGACTTCTACTCCACCCTCATCGCCGTGCCCGCGGCGAAGCTGGCGGGGGTGAAGGTCATCGTCGGGCGGCTGGACCTGTCGCACTGGCAGGGCAAGGCGCGCCGCGCGGTGCACGCGCGGCTGACGGCCATGGCGGACCACGTCGTCGCCAACGCGGAGGCCATCCGCCGCCTGCTCGTGGAAGAGGAGGGGCTGCCCGCCTCGAAGGTCTCCGTCATCCACAACGGCCTGGACCTGGCCCGCTTCGAGGCGCGCATGAGCGAGGGTCTCAAGGCGCCGCTGCCGGACACGGGGGGCGCGCCCGTCGTCGTGCACGTGGCCAACATGAACCACCCGGTGAAGCGCCAGGAGGACCTGCTGCTGGCCCTGGCCATCCTCCACCACGGCGGCACGCCCCTGCATGCCTACCTCGTGGGGGATGGCCCCCGCCGCAAGAGCCTGGAGAAGCTCGCCGCCGAACTGGGCGTCTCCGACACCGTCCACTTCCTGCGCCACCGCACGGACGTGGCCGCCATCTACGCGCGCGCCACCCTGGGCGTGCTCTGCTCCAGCGCCGAGGGCATGTCCAACGCCATCATGGAGGGCATGGCCGCCGGCCTCCCCATGGTCGTCACCCGCGTGGGCGGCAACACGGACCTGGTGCGCGACGGCGAACGCGGCCTCGTCGTCCCACCCGAACGCCCCGCCCAGCTCGCCCAGGCCTTCAGCCAGCTGCTATCGAATCCAGAGAATGCGAGACGCATGGGCCGGGCCGCGCGCGACTTCGTCGCCCGGGAGCTGTCCCTCGAGCGCCTCGTCCGACTGCATGACGCGCTGTATCAAAAGGTCGCGCGCGGCGTCGGCTGAGTGCATGTCAGACCGGCGTGCATACTTCCCGTCACTCGCCGGCAATGGGCCCCCGGGGTCGTCCGTAAGGTGGGCAAGAGCAACCCTACCTCGGAGCACCTCTCATGTGGCTTCCCCTGCTGGCAGTCCTGGCCGCCGCCCCGGCGCCCCAGAGCTGGAAGTTCGACACGGATGGGACCCCTCGGGTCCAGATCTCCAATGTTGATGGCGCCGTTCGCGTAGATGGGGTAGACGGGAATAGCGTAGTAATCGAGTCTGTTGTGGAAAACCCGGGCAGTGCGGGCGACGCGGTGGAGGTCGAGGTCGTCCAGGAGGGGGACCACATCCGGGCGCGGGTGTGCTGTGGCCCTTGTGAGGTGAGCCGGCGCTCGTGCAAGGGGAAGGCGCCGGTGGTCCGGCTGACGGCCAGGGTTCCACGCCAGAGCGAGCTCGAGGTGTCGGTGGTGACGTCGTCCGCGGTGGTGAAGGGCGTGGCGGGGGAGCAGGAGCTTTCGAGCGTCAGCGGACGTGTGGAAGTGAACGGCTCGGAGCGACGTTTGTCGGTGAGTGGCGTTGACTCGGAGGTGGTACTGGCTCCTCGGAAGTTGGGAGAGACGTCGGTGAATACGGTGGCGGGGGACATCCGTCTGAAGCTTCCGGACGGGGCGGACGCGACGGTGGAATTCAGTTCTGTCGGGGGGCGTTTCAACGGGAAGTCGGTGGACCTGGGGTCGCGGAAGGCGACCTACGGCGCCGGTACCCAGACGGTCGAAGTGAGCACCGTGGGTGGTTCGCTCACCGTCCAACCATAGATTTCGAGGCCCGCCTCCCAGTCAGGCGGCCCGGGGCGCTCGCCGGTGAAACTCCAAGGCGCCGGCGAGCGCTCACTTTTTCGTGTGATTCCAGACGCCGGGAGAGGCCCTTCGGGAGCCTCTTCCGGCGTCGTCGTTTCGGCTCAGGCGCGCGGCGCCGGGGCCTCGCGGTGATCGGCGCCCACGGCGTCCGCGGCGCGCGTGAAGCCGTCGCGGGCGAGGAGCGCGGCCAGGGCGGGGAGGATGCGGCGCACCATGCCGGGGCCCTCGTAGATGAAGCCCGTGTACACCTGCACGACGGATGCTCCGGCGCGCAGCTTCTCGTAGACGTCCTCGGCGGTGAAGACTCCGCCCACGCCGATGATGGGCAGGCCCCCGCCGGAGCGCTGGTACGCGCGGCGGATGACGGCGTTGGCGGGCTCGCGCGCGGGGGCCCCCGACAGGCCGCCGGCCTCCTTCGCGAGCGGGTGCTCGAAGGGGCGGGCGATGGTGGTGTTGGTGGCGATGAGGCCCGCGAGCCGCTGGTGCCTCGCCACGTCGACCACCTCGTCCACGGCCTCGGGCGTCAGGTCCGGGGCGATCTTCAGGAACAGGGGCTTGCCGGGGGCCACCTGGCCGAGGCGCTCCTGGACGGCGGCGAGCAGCGCGGAGAGCTGCTCGGGCTCCTGGAGCTTGCGCAGGCCCGGGGTGTTGGGCGACGAGGCGTTGACCACCACGTAGTCCCCCAGGGGCGCGAGCGCGTCCACGCAGGCCACGTAGTCGTCCACCGCCTTCTCCAGCGGCGTGTCCTTGTTCTTGCCCACGTTGACGCCCAGCGGGCCGGGGTGCCACGCGCGCTGGCGCAGGCGCTCGGCGGCGGCGGTGGCCCCGTGGTTGTTGAAGCCCATGCGGTTGATGATGGCCCGGTGCTCCGGCAGGCGGAACAAGCGGGGCTTCGGATTGCCGGGCTGGGGGCGGGGGGTGAGGGTGCCGATCTCCACGGCGGAGAAGCCGCAGGCGAACAGTCCGTCCACCGCCTCCGCCTCCTTGTCCAGGCCGGCCGCCAGGGCCACCGGGTGGGCGAAGCGCAGCCCGGCCACGTCCATGGCCAGCGCCTCGGTCGCCCCGGCCAGCGCCCGCTCGCGCAGGCTCCGGCACAGGCCTGGCAGGTGCCCCAGCTGACGCAGTCCGGCCACGCCCAGCCGGTGCGCGCGCTCCGCGTCGAACCGGAACAGGAGCGAGCGAGTCAGTCCGTACATGGTCCGCGTCTCAGCCGGGGATGAAGGAGGACTGCCGCGCCCAGGCGAGCGTCTGGTCCACCTGCTCGGACGTGAGGATGCCGTGGCTCTCGATGAGCTCGATTTCGCGGCGCATGTCCGTCTCGAGCAGGTAGGGGCCGTCCGTGTTGATGGTGAACTTCACCTTGCGGTCCCAGAAGGTGCGGATGATGTGGCGCAGCTCCTCCACGCCCTCCACCGCCTTGGTGTGCAGGTTGGAGGTGGGGCACAGCTCCAGGACGATGTCGTTCTCGCGCAGCACCTTCATCGCGTTCTCGTCGTAGGCGGCGCGGATGCCATGGCCGATGCGGTTCGGCTTGAGCTTCTCCACCACGGACATGACGCCCTCGGCGCCCGTGCCCCGCGTCTCGCCGGTGTGCACCGTGCACTTGAGGCCCCCGCGCCGCGCCCGCGCGAACAGGTCCTCGTACTGCGTCACCACCTCCGGACGCAGCTCCATCGCGTTGGTCTCCGTGCCCGCCAGGTCGATGCCGTACACGCCGCGCGTGCGGTACTTGATGGCCTTGTCCACGATGATGCTGTTGAGCCGGTGGTCGAACTCGCGCGCCAGGCAGAAGATGAAGCCCACCTTCACCCCGTACTCCAGCACCGCCCGGTCCATGCCCCGCAGCGCCGCGTGGATGATGTGGTCCAGGTCCAGCTCGGAGTTGAGGTTGCGCTTCATCGGGTTGAAGCGCAGCTCGATCTGCGTCACCCGGCTGCCGCGGTACTCCTTGCCGATGATTTCGTACACCGAGCGCTCGATGGCGCTCGGCGACGATTGGATCTTCTCCGTCCAGGTGTGGAGGATCTTCAGGTAGTCATCCAGGCTTCCCACCTTGCCCGGACGGGAGGTGATGAGCTCCACGAAGTCGAAGTAGTTCTTGACGGGGAGCTTGAAGCCCTGCTGGTGGGCGATGGACCAGAGGATGTGGGGGGCCACCGAGCCGCCCACGTGGATGTGCAGGTCGATCAGTTCGCGTGCCATGGCGGCATGTATGCACACTGCCGGCCACGCGTAAAGGTCGCGACCGTCACCGCCTCAGCAGCACGTAGACGGCGCCCGTGCCCCCGTCCTGCGGACGTGCGGTGGCGAACGCCAGCACCATGCCCGCCACGCGCTTGTGCGAAAGCCACGACTTCAGGCCCTCCTTCAACACGGGGAGCTGGTCCTTGGAGTGCAAACCGCGTCCGTGGACGATGAGGACGCAGCGCTTCCTGGCGCGGCGGCTCTCGGAGAGGAAGCGCTCCACGGCGTCCCGGGCCTGGGCCTGCGTCAGGCCGTGCAGGTCCAGCCGCGCCTGGAGGGAGAAGTCGCCGCGGCGAAGGGCGCGCAGGAGGTTGCGGTCGACGCCGGGGCCGGCGCCCTCGAGGAACTCGTCGGTGCCGGAGATGTCGAAGTCGCCGGTGCCGGCGACCAGCTCGGACAGCTGGGCGAGCGCCTCGGCGTTCTCGTCGATGAAGTCCGGCAGGCGCGGGTCCGTCTTCGGCGGCTCGCCGCGCTCGGTCAGCTGCGTCACGCCGTCCATGGCGGAGAAGAAGAGGGAGGCTTCGTCCTCCGCGCTCTCCCGGGCGGCCTTCTGCTTCTTCGTGGGGGCGGGTGGGGCGGCCTTGCGCCGGGCGGCCTCGGCGGCGGCTTGGGCCTGCTCCTGCTCGGCCTTCTGCTTCTTCTCCTGGTCCTGGATGGACTTGATGGCGGCCTTGAAGGGGTTGTTGTGGAAGGCCTCTTCCTTCTTCGGGGGCGGCTTTCGGTGCTGGCTCATGGCGAAGCGGTGTCTCGTCTCGGGCGGGTACCCGGGTTGTAACCCCTGACTACAGGCCGCGCAGGCGGCGGATTTCCTCGTAGGCGTCGCGGATCTCCTGGAAGCGGCGGGCCACCTCCTCGGCCTCCGGGCCCTTCAGGTGGGCGTGCTTGTCCGGGTGCAGCTCCGCGGCGAGGCGGCGGAAGGCGCTCTTCACCTGGGAGTCGCTGGCGTCGGGCGTCAGGCCGAGCGCCTCGAAGTGCGCCGACGCGTCGCCCAGGCGGGCGGAGGCGATGACCTCCTGCTCCTCGTCCGACAGGCCGAGCGCCGTGCCCACGCGGCGCAGCACCTCGCGCTCGGAGCGCTGCATGCCTCCGTCCACCAGCGCCAGCTCGTACAGCGCGTCGAGCAGCCGCTGGCGCTCGAGCGAGTCCATCGACTCCTCGCACACGCGCGCGGCGTCGTCGAGGTCCGGGGGCTGGGCGATGAAGTCCTTGAGCCGCCCCCGGACGAACTCGAGCGAGTCCACCCCGTAGCGCAGCACCTCCTCGAAGTAGCGGCGGATCTCCCGCACCTCCTCGCGCCGCACCTCTCCGTCCGCCCGGGCCACCTCGACGAAGAGCGCGCACAGGCTGCGCGTCAGGTGCGCGTCCTCCTCCTCCTGCAGCGAGGCCGTGTCGCGCGCGGCGCCCTGGACGCCGGCGAACGGGGCGGTGGGGAAGTCGGCGAGCACGTCCGGGGACTCCGTGGGCAGGGCGTTCTGCTCGTCGTAGAAGAAGTGCCCCACCACACACCCCACCACCCCCAGCAGGACGATGGCCCAGGCGCTGCCCGTCATGAGCCCCACCGCGAGCCCGATCATCGCCCCCAGCACTTTTCCTGGTCCCATGTCCTCGGTTTCACTCCCTTCCCGGTGGGGAAGTCTCGCATAGAGTGTCCCACGCCATGGGCCAGTTGATCGACGGCAAGGAAGTGGCCGCCCGCGTGCGGGCGGAGGTGAAGGCGGAGGCGGCGCTGCTCCGGGAGCGGTGGGGGCTCGTCCCCGGCCTCGCGGTGGTGCGTGTCGGGGACGACCCCGCGTCCAGGACCTACGTCTCCAGCAAGAAGAAGGCCGCCGCCGAGGTGGGCTTCCTCTCGTGGGAGTACGCCCTGGAGGCGGACGTCTCCCAGGAGGCGCTGCTGTCGCTGGTGCACCAGCTCAACGAGGACGCGGCCGTCCACGGCATCCTCGTGCAGCTGCCCCTGCCCGGACACCTCGACACGGACGCGGTGCTGGCCGCCGTCCGGCCGGAGAAGGACGTCGACGGCTTCCACCCCGTGAACGCGGGGAGCCTGCTGCTGGGGCGCCCCGGCGCGCGCCCGTGCACGCCCCTGGGCATCCTGCGGCTGTTGGAGGAGATTGGCTGCGACCCGGCCGGCAAGCGCGCGGTGGTGGTGGGGCGCAGCAACATCGTGGGCAAGCCCATGGCGCTCATGCTCTTGCAGCGCCACGCCACCGTCACCGTGTGTCACAGCCGCAGCGACCTCCCGTCCGAGGTCTCCCGCGCGGACATCCTCGTGGTGGCGGTGGGCGTGCGGGAGCTGGTGAAGGGGGACTGGGTCCGTCCGGGCGCCGTCGTCATCGACGTGGGCATCAACCGGAGGGAGGACGGCGGGCTCGTGGGCGACGTGGAGTTCGCTCGCGCCGCGCAGCGCGCGTCCTTCATCACCCCGGTGCCGGGAGGGGTGGGGCCGATGACCGTGGCCATGCTCCTGCGCAACACGCTCGAGGCGGCGACGCGGGGGGCGGGCGCCTCCGGGACGCTGACGGAGCCCTTCCCGGGCGCCGGGCGGCTCGCGCGCTAGAACCAGGACACGACGTATTCGCAGTCCAGCAGGCTCAAGGGGCGGCCGCGCACGCGCGCCGTCCGGGTGCCCACGGCCTGGAGCACCGCCAGCAGCACGCCCTCGTGGTAGGTGTGCGGCATGAAGTCGCGGAACATGTTGAACAGGCCCTCCTGGGGCTTGGTCCACGTGACGTGGCGCTCGCCGTAGGTGACGGCGGTGCGGTAGCCGGAGGGCAGGTTGTTGATGAGCCGCTGAGGGTCTCCCGCGGCGAGCATCAGGAAGCTGCGGCCCACCACCGAGTCCAGGAAGTCGTGCGTCGCCTGCGCGCCGATGATGCGCATCGCCGTGTCGAAGCCTCCCAGCCGGGGCCCGAGCATCTCCGCCGCCGCGAAGGTCATCTTCAGGAAGCTGCTGACGGGGTACAGGAAGAAGGGCACGAAGCGGCGCTCGCCGGACGCGGCCAGGCACCGCGCCGCGGCCTGCTCTCCCGACTCGCGGCGCACCACGTCCAGCACCCCGAGGAAGAACATGCCCCGCGCGCGATCCTCGTCCGCGGTGAGACCCAGACGCCGTTCGAGCTCGCTGACAGGGTCCACGACCTCCCTCTCCTTGCTCCGGAACGCAATCACTGTCATGGGTTCCCCCTCGGTGTTTGAGAATCGTCCCACGGCGGGCGGGCGCTTGGGTTCTTCCATGAAGGTGAGCCAGTCAGGGAGGACTGGAAAGGCCGCTCGGGTGCGACGCGAGTCGATGTGTGCTGTCGCGCGTGGGACAATCGTCCGTCCTCTCCAGACGGAGCCGGGGCGCCGCCAGGTCCAGTCCCACCTGTGCGGCGGGTTGATTGCCAATTCACAGCGCACATGGTCTCGCCCGGGAGAACTGGCGGCTTCTGGTCTTTGGCCGCGCTCTCCAGGTGGAACGTCGTGGGCGGGGGTGGGTCGCACGCATTGCGGGGCGGACGTGCGCGGGCCTCCGCATGCGAGGACATACGGAGGCCCGGGAGGGGGTGGGGCGCGGAGGCCCCAGCGGCCATCGTCCTAGCGCGAGAGGACCTGCACCTCGATGCGGCGGTTCTGGTCGCGGCCCTGGGTCGTGCTGTTGGTGGCGACCGGGCTCTGGGCGCCCGCGCCGACCGCCTCCACGCGGTTGGCGTCGACGCCGTCCTGGACCAGCGCCGTGCGCACGGACTCCGCGCGTTGCTGGGCGAGCTGGCGGTTGGTGTTCGCGTCGCCGGTGCCGTCGGTGTGGCCCTCGATGCGCACGCGGGAGTTGGGCTTGTCACGCATCACCGCCGCGAGCTGACCGACGGCCGCGCTGCTCTGCGGCGTCATGCGGGCGGAGCCCTCCTCGAAGCCCACGCCCGCGAGGACGAAGCTGGCCGCGCCGCTCTCGAACGCCTGGCGCATGCCCTGGGCGTCGTTGGCCACGGGGGGGACCTTGCCGGTGCCCGCGGTGCCCGCGCCGCCCACGCCCTCGCCCGTCGGGCGCTGCTGGGGCGCCGGCTGGGTGACGGAGGCCTGTTCGCGCCGCGCGTGGTCTCGGCGGCCCCGCGTCAGGAACCAGCCGGCGAGCAGCGCCAGCAGCGCCACGGGGATGACCCAGGAGAGGTTGCGCTTCGGGGGCGCGGCGTGCTGCTGGGCCACGTGCTCCGCCGGGGCCCGGCGCACCGTCTCCACGGAGGGGGTCGACCGTTCGGTGGTGACCTCCTCCACCGCGCGCGTCGGCCTGGCGCCCAGCATGCCGCCGAGCCCCGCCGGCAGCGCCGCGGCGATGGCCGAGCGCTGGCCGCCCAGCATCTGGCTCAGTCCACCCGCGCCCAGGCGGTTGTCGCGCACGTGCTTGCCGATGACGCCCATCATCACCGGCGCCACCATGGCGAGCAGCTTCGACGCGGACCCGCTGTTGCTCAGGCCCCCGGTGCGCGACAGGGCGCTGGTGATGGTGCCCAGCTTGTCGCCGAAGAGGCCTCCGAGCATGCCCTGGCCGCGCTCCATCATGGTCGGAGACGTCACGTCCTCGTTGCCCGCGTCGGGGCCGGTGAAGCCCCCTTCATTGAGCTGGGACAGCAGGCGGCTGGCGCCGGCCTCCGTCGAGCCGCGGTCCACCACGCTGCCGCCCACCGCGGCGATGGCGCCGGGCAGCGCCCGACCCAGCGTCCCGGGGTCCTCTCCCAGCGACGAGCCGAGCTGCTGCACCACGTTTCCCGAGAACCTGTCCCGCACCATGTCGATGAGGTTGAACGCCATGCGGATGCCTCCTCCGATTCGTTCGCACCAGGGGTTGACGTCCGGTGCGGCGAGTCGCTCATCCGTCACACTTGCTTGCCGGCGCGAACGACTCTGCTCTTCAGGCCTCGAAGGTGCGGGTGCCGTCCGGGGCGAACATCGCCCTCGCGGCGGGAGCGGCCCGAAGAGCCCCTCCACGCCCGCCGTGAGGCCCCATGTCGAGGAGGAGGCGAGGCCTTGACGCCCCGGTGGCCCCGGAGGAGGGTGCCCGCCGGGGCCGACTCGGGAGTGCACGACATGGGCATGACGACGCGCGAGGAGCGGATGGCGGGGGGGCTGTGGGGCTTGTTGGTGGGCGACGCGCTCGGCGTGCCCTACGAGTTCCATCCGCCCGGCCGGCTGCCGCCCCCGGACGCCATCGACTTCGAGCCGCCCCCGGGCTTCGACCGCGCGCACCCGGGCGTGCCGCCGGGCACCTGGTCCGACGACGGCGCGCACGCGCTCTGCCTGCTCGACTCGCTGCTCTACCAGGGACGGCTGGACGCCGAGGACCTGGGCCGCCGCCTGGTGAACTGGCGCGAGTGGGGCTACCTCGCGGTGGATGGGCTCGTCTTCGACGTGGGAATCCAGACGGACCTCGCCCTGCGCGAGCTGCGCGCCGGCACGCCCGCGCTGAAGGCCGGGCCGGCGGGCGTGAGGGACAACGGCAATGGCTCGCTGATGCGGGTGCTGCCCTTGGCGCTCTGGCACCCAGGCACCGACGCGCAGCTCGCCTCGGACGCCATGGCGCAGTCGCGCGTGACGCATGGCCACGCGCGCGCGCTCGCGTGCTGCGCGCTGTACTGCCTCTGGGCTCGCCGCGTCCTCCAGGAGGCCGCCGACCCCTTCGGCTCCGCGCTCGACACGTTCCGCGCCCTCTACCCGGAGGGCTTCGAGGTCCGCACCGAACTGGACACCGCCATCTTCCCTCCCGACGCCGCCCCCGCACCGGGCACCGGCACGGGCTACGTCGTGGATTGCCTGCGTTCGGCGCGCGAGTGCATCCAGGCCGGCGGCTCCTTCGAAACGATGGTGAAGGCGGCCATCGCCCTGGGCCACGACACGGACACCACCGCGGCCGTGACGGGCGGCATCGCGGGACTCCTCCACGGCGTGCGGGGCATCCCCGAACGCTGGCGCGCCGCGCTGCGGGGCCAGGCGCTCCTCGACCCGCTGTTGCGGAAGCTGCTCGCGCGCTGAGGGGAAACCGCGAGCCCCGCTTCTCCCACCCCCCCGGGGGAGAAGCGGGGCCCTTGAATCCAACGCCAGCCGTTGGTGGTGCCGCCAGCCGGTCCAGGACACACAGTCCATCCGGGCCGGGCCGTGTCTTCCACCATCACCACATCCTCGATGATATGGCCATGGCGATTTCTTGCAACTCGATCCAAAGCGGGATTCGCCGGCAGTCTTTCCGTCTGGCTTTGGAATTGTACCCCGGTACAACGCCTGTCATTGGGCGGGGCGTCAATCCCGCACAGCCCGCCCGTGCCCGCGGGCGCGGCGTGGTGTTGATCGATTCACAACAGGTTTAATCTGACAGATTGGCATTGCCTGATGGGTGCGCCGCGTTAGAATGGGGCGGATCCTGAGGGGCCAGTGCGGCCGGGGTGAGCCTGAGGATGTCGAACAACCACGGAGTGGATGCGCTCGACGTGCGGGCTGCGTCGGGGCATGCGGGGGGCTGTGAGCCCTTCGTGCGGGTGATGGATGCGGGGCGGCCCGAGGCGTCCCTGCCGCGCATCGAGCGGGACGCTCGGGCCCGGGCGTTGCTCGAGGGCTACCTGGATGCGATCCGCCGCCGCGCGGACGCGCTGTCCATCTGGTTGATGGGGGCGCAGTGGCTGGTGGCGCTCGTGCTGGCGACGGTGGCCGCGCCAGCCGCGTGGGCGGGCCGCGAGCAGTCGCTGTGGTGGGGGTGCCTGGGGGCGGGTGTGCCCCTGGTGGTGGCGCCGTCGCTGCTCGTGTGGCGGCGGCCGGGCGCGGTGGCGACGCGGCATGTCGTGGCCCTCACCCAGGTGCTGTGGTCGGTGGTCTTCATCGTGCTGTCGGGAGGGCGCGTCGAGGCGCACTTCCACATGTTCGGCGCGCTGGCGCTCCTGTCCTTCTATCGGGACCCGGGCGTGTTGCTGACGGCGGGGGGCGCGGCGCTGCTGGTGCACGGCGCGCGGGCGGCGGGCTGGCCGGAGGCGCTGTCCATCTCCGGGGGCGCGGGCTGGCGGGTGATGGAGCTGGCGCTGTGGCTGGGGGTGGTGGACGTGGTGCTCGTCGTCGCGTGCCGTGGCGTTTCCCGGGAGATGTGGCGCGTCGCCGAACAGCAGGTGTCGCTGGAGCGCGCCTGCGAGCGCGAGCGCCTGGACCGCGAACGGGCGATGGAGCGCAGCCTCCGCGAGCTGCGGGACACGCGGGAGCTGGCGGCCCGGATGGAGAAGCTGGCGGCGGTGGGGCAGCGCACGGCGACGGTGAGCCACGAACTGCGCAACCCGCTCGCCGCGGCCCGCACCGCCAACGCGGCCGTGGCCCGGCGCCTGCGGGGGGCGGAGGCGGGCGGCGACGACGCGCGGCTCCAGCGCTTCCTGGACATCGTCGAGCGGGAGCTGGCGGTGTGCTCCAACATCACGTCGGAGCTGCTGGAGTTCGTGCGCGAGCGGCCGCTGGTGCTCGGGCCCTGCGCGCTGCGCGTGCTGGTGGACGAGGTCTTCGACCTGGTGCCGGGGCGTCAGGGCGTACGGGTGGAGAACCGCGTCCCGGTGGGCCTGGAGACGCCGTGGGTGGACCGGGAGCTGCTGCGCCGGATGCTCATCAACCTGGTGCAGAACGCGGTGGAGTCCATGCCCGCGGAGCGCGAGGGCGTGGTGGAGGTGTCGGCGGAGGAGGGGGGCGGCAGGGCCTTCCACATCCGCGTCTCCGACAACGGCTCCGGCATCCCGGACCGCGTCCTGGAGCGCATCTTCGAGCCGCTCTTCACGACCAAGGAGCACGGCACCGGCCTGGGGCTGGCCGTGGTGTCCAGCACGGTGCGCCAGCACGGCGGCACCCTGCGGGTGGAGAGCAGCGAGGGCAAGGGCAGCGTCTTCACCATCTCCCTGCCGCGCCTCGACGCGTCGCGGGACGTCTCCTGCAATCCCTAGCGGGCGCGGGAGGTGGGGATGGGAGCCTGGCTCTCCCATCCCATGCCCCCGTCGGCGCGCCGCCGCCCGCGCGGGCGCGTCAGCTCCGGAACGCCTCGCGCACGCCGTCGCGGCGCAGCGTGAAGAGCATCCAGATGGCCACCGGCACGCCCACGACGCAGGCGGGCGACAGGATGTACAGCGCGGTGATGCCGCCCACCGTCGCCAGGCCGTAGCCCTTCAGGTTGAGCGCGCTCAGCGCGCCCCACGCGGACAGCACGCCGCAGAGGATGCCCACCAGCAGCATCAGCACCAGCCCGACCGACAGGTCCAGCGTGCCGGCCGTGCCGGGCTGCGCCAGCGGCGAGGTCACCTTGAGCGCCGCGAGCACGAAGCCGACGAGGTTGAAGATGACGTTCAGCACCCCGGAGCACAGCAGGAAGAAGGCCGGGGCGCGGAGCATGTCGACGACCTTCGCGCGCGGGTCGTCCGGGGGCAGTTGGATTCCAGGACCGCTCATGTACGGGCTCTCAATGCGCTCACGATCATCCGCGTCGCCGGGGACTTGTTGAGCGTGTAGAAGTGGATGCCGGGCACGCCGCGCGACAGCAGCTCCATGCACTGCACCGTCGCGTGCGCCACGCCCAGCTGCACCAGCGCGTCCGGCTGGTCCTTCACCCGCTCGAGCTGCAACGCCAGGCGCATGGGCACCGTGGCGCCGCACATGCGCGTGAAGCGCTGCACCTGCTCGTAGTTGGTGATGGGCATGATGCCGGGGACGATGGGGACGTTGATGCCCGCGCGCCGGGCCCGCTCCACGAAGTCGAAGTAGAACGCGTTGTCGAAGAACAGCTGGGTCACCACGAAGTCCAGCCCCTCGTCCACCTTCGCCTTCAGATGACGCAGGTCGTCGTCGCGCGAGGCCGTCTCCACGTGGCCCTCGGGATAGCACGCACCCCCCATGCAGAAGGTGAAATCCTCTTCTCGGATGAATCGCACCAGCTCCGACGCGTAGGCGAAGCCGCCCTGCGTCGGGACGAAGGTCTTCTCCCCCAGGGGCGGGTCGCCGCGCAGCACCAGGACGTTCTCCACCCGGGCCTCCGCCAGGCGCTGGAGCAGCTCGCGCAGCTCGTCCCGCGTGTGGCCCACGCACGTCAGGTGCGCCATGGCCTCGATGCCCGTCTGAGCCTTGATGCGGGTGACCAGCTCCACCGTCCTGTCCCGCGTGCTCCCCCCGGCCCCGTACGTCACGGACACGAAGCCCGGCTCCAGCGGCGCCAGCTCGTCCAGCGTCCGCAGGAGGTTGGCCACGCCCTCGTCCGTCTTCGGGGGGAAGAACTCGAACGAGAAACAGGGGTTGGACGGATTCAACCGATTACGAATCTTCATGTCGGACGCAGTCTAGACGGTCCGCGTCGGCCTTGATCGGTGAAGGTGCGCGGCTATAGTCCGCGCCGTTTTCAACCCCCTTCAGGAGAAGACGATGACCCGGCGTACGCCCCTCAACGAGGCACACCGCGCGCTGGGCGCTCGGATGGTCGACTTCGCGGGCTGGGACATGCCCGTCCAGTACACCTCCCTCATCGCCGAGCACGAGGCCGTGCGCACCGCCGTCGGCCTGTTCGATGTCTCCCACATGGGGGAGATCGAGTTCTCCGGCCCTGGCGCCCTCGAGACCGTCAACGCCCTCATCTCCAACGACCTGACGCGCATCACGGATGGCCAGGCCGTCTATGCGGGCTTGCTCAACGAGCAGGGCGGCTTCGTGGACGACGTCGTCGCCTACCGCTTCAGCCCCGAGCGCATCCTCATCTGCGTCAACGCCAGCAACCGCGAGAAGGACTTCGCGTGGATGAAGGCCCACGCCAGGGGTGTCACCCCGGTGGACCGGAGCGAGGACTTCGCGCAGATCGCCGTGCAGGGCCCCAAGGCCGCCGGCCTGGTGCAGCGGCTGACGAAGACCGACCTGTCGAAGATCGGCACCTACCGCTTCGCGGAGGGCGAGGTGGCGGGCGTGCGCGCCATCCTCTCCCGCACGGGCTACACCGGCGAGGATGGCTTCGAGCTGTACTGCGCCCCGGGCGACGCGGTTGCCCTCTGGAACGCGCTCCTCGCGGAGGGCCAGGCGGACGGCGTCAAGCCGTGCGGCCTGGGCGCGCGCGACAGCCTGCGCACGGAGATGAAGTACGCGCTCTACGGCAACGACATCGACGACGCCCACACCGCGCTGGAGGCGGGCCTGGGGTGGATCGTCAAGCTCGACAAGCCGGCGTTCATCGGCAAGGAGGCGCTGGTGGCGCAGAAGGCTGCGGGCGTGAAGCGCAAGCTGGTGGGCTTCGAGCTGACCGGCCCTGGCATCCCCCGCCACGGCTACGCCATCCACAAGGACGGCCGTCCCGTGGGCGAGGTGACCAGCGGCACCGCGGCGCCGTCGCTCGCCAAGAAGGCCATCGGCATCGGCTATGTCCCCGCGGAGCTGGCCGCCGAGGGCTCCACCTTCGACGTGGACATCCGGGGGCGCGCGGTGCCCGCCGTGGTCGTCAAGACGCCGTTCTACAAGAAGCCCTGATTCCCCTTCCGACACCTGTTCCGAGGAGCACCCCATGTCCAACATTCCCGGCGATCTGAAGTACACCAAGGAGCACGAGTGGGCCCGCGTCGAGGGCGGCACCGTCACGGTCGGCATCACCGACCACGCCCAGACGACGCTCGGTGACGTCGTCTACGTGGAGCTGCCCAAGGTGGGCGACACCGTGACGAAGGACGCGCCCTTCGGCACCGTCGAGTCCGTCAAGGCCGTCTCGGAGCTGTTCGCCCCCATCTCCGGCAAGGTGCTGGAGGTCAACGGGGAGCTGGAGGCCAGCCCCGAGGACGTCAACAGCGACCCGTACGGTGACGGTTGGCTCATCAAGATCGCCCCCTCGGACGCCAGCCAGGTGAACGGGCTCCTGGACGCCGCCGCGTACGCCAAGCTGCTCGAGAACGCCTGAGAGTGAAGCGCCGCGGGACCGTTGTTAGTGACGGTCCTCGAATTTTCCGACCCGGCCGTCGGCGGGTCGCATGCGAGCCACCACCGCCATGTCCTTGAACTGGAAGTATCAGGAGTCGTTCTCCGGCCGGCACATCGGTCCGGACGAGCAGGAGCTGAAGCAGATGCTGTCCGCGCTGGGCGTGGACTCGCTCGAGGCGTTCATCGAGCAGACCGTGCCGCCGGCCATCCGCTCGAGGGAGCCGCTGCGCCTCGCGCCCGCGCGCGGCGAGCACGAGCTGCTCGCGCTCCTGGAGTCCATCGCGGCGAAGAACCAGGTGTTCCGGTCCTTCATCGGCATGGGCTACTACGACACGCACACGCCCAACGTCGTCCTGCGCAACATCTTCCAGAACCCGGGCTGGTACACCCAGTACACGCCCTATCAGGCGGAGATCGCCCAGGGCCGGCTGGAGGCGCTGCTCAACTTCCAGACGATGGTGATGGACCTGACGGGGCTGGAGGTGGCCAACGCCTCGCTGCTCGACGAGGGCACCGCCGCCGCGGAGGCCATGGCGCTGGCGCTGCACGTCAAGGGCGAGGACTCGGGCGTCGCCTTCTTCGTCTCCGACGCCTGCCACCCGCAGACGGTGGACGTGGTGCGCACCCGCGCCGCGCCGCTGGGCGTGGAGGTGGTCGTGGGCGACCACCGCGCGGTGGACCTGTCCGCGAAGAAGTACGTGGGCGCGCTGGTGCAGTACCCCGCCACGGACGGCGCGGTGCATGACTACCGGGCCTTCGGCGAGAAGGTGCACGCGGCCGGCGGCCTGCTCGTCGTCGCGGCGGACCTGCTCAGCCTCACGCTGCTGACGCCCCCGGGCGAGTTCGGCGCGGACGTGGCGGTGGGCAGCGCGCAGCGCTTCGGCGTGCCCATGGGCTACGGCGGCCCGCACGCGGGCTACTTCGCCACGAAGAACGCGTACACGCGCGTCATGCCGGGCCGCCTCATCGGCGTGTCCGAGGACGCCCAGGGCCGGCGCGCGCTGCGCATGGCGCTGCAGACGCGCGAGCAGCACATCCGCCGCGAGAAGGCCACGTCCAACATCTGCACCGCGCAGGTGCTGCTGGCCGTCATCGCCAGCATGTACGCCGTCTACCACGGGCCCAAGGGCCTGAAGGCCATCGCCGAGCGCGTGCACGGCCTGACGGTGCTGCTGGCGCGGGGCCTGGCGAAGCTGGGCCTGAAGACGAAGCACGAGCAGTTCTTCGACACCCTGCGCGTGGAGCTGACGGCGCCGCAGGTGCGCGCGGTGCTGGCCGCCGCCGAGGCGGCGCGGATGAACTTCCGCCGCATCGACGAGAAGACGCTGGGCGTGTCCCTGGACGAGACCACGCGCCCCTCGGACGTGGACGCCATCCTGGCCGCCTTCGCCACCGGCGCGGGCAAGTCCGCGGCGCCGACGCTGGAGGAGGTGGGCGCCAGCCCCGTGGAGACGCCGGTGGAGCCGGGGCTGCGCCGCGCCAGCCCGTTCCTCACCCACGCCGTCTTCAACAGCTACCACTCCGAGACGGAGATGCTGCGCTACATCCGGCGGCTCGAGGCGAAGGACCTGTCCCTGACGCACTCGATGATTCCGCTGGGCAGCTGCACCATGAAGCTCAACGCCACCGCGGAGATGATCCCGGTGACGTGGCCGCAGTTCGGCCGGCTGCACCCGTTCGCGCCCACCTCGCAGGCGGCCGGCTACAAGGTCATCTTCGAGCAGCTCGAGCAGATGCTGTCGACCATCACCGGCTTCGCGGGCTGCTCGCTGCAGCCCAACGCCGGCAGCCAGGGTGAGTACGCGGGCCTGCTCGTCATCCGCGCCTACCACCAGAGCCGCAACCAGGGGCACCGCGACGTGTGCCTCATCCCGTCCTCCGCGCACGGCACCAACCCGGCCTCCGCGGTCATGGCCGGCTACCAGGTCGTCGTCACGAAGTGCGACGAGAACGGCAACATCGACCTGCACGACCTGCGCGCGCGCGCGGACGAGTACAAGGACCGGCTGGCGGCGCTGATGGTGACGTACCCGTCCACGCACGGCGTGTTCGAGGAGGAGATCAAGGAGATCTGCGCCATCGTCCACGAGCGCGGCGGCCAGGTGTACATGGACGGCGCCAACCTGAACGCCCAGGTCGGCCTGACGGCGCCCGGCGCCATTGGCGCGGACGTCTGCCACATCAACCTGCACAAGACGTTCTGCATCCCCCACGGCGGTGGCGGCCCGGGCATGGGCCCCATCTGCGTGGCCAGCCACCTGGTGAAGTTCCTGCCGGGGCACCCGGTCATCCAGACGGGTGGGGCGGACGCCATCGGCGCCATCTCCGCGGCCCCGTGGGGCAGCGCGAGCATCCTGCTCATCTCCTGGATGTACATCTCGATGATGGGCGGCGAGGGCCTCACCCAGGCGACGAAGCTGGCCATCCTCAACGCCAACTACATCGCCGAGCGCCTCCAGCCCCACTACCCGGTGCTGTACCGGGGCAAGCGCGGCAGGGTGGCGCACGAGTGCATCGTCGACCTGCGCCCGCTGAAGAAGACCTCCGGCGTGGAGGTGGAGGACGTGGCCAAGCGCCTCATGGACTACGGCTTCCACGCGCCCACCGTGTCCTTCCCGGTGGCCGGCACGCTGATGATCGAACCGACGGAGAGCGAGTCCCGCGCGGAGCTGGACCGCTTCTGCGACGCGATGATCGCCATCCGGCGGGAGATCCGCGACATCGAGGAGGGCCGCATGCCCAAGGACAACAACGTCCTGAAGCACGCGCCGCATACCTCGCGCGTCATCACCGCGCCGGAGTGGAACCGGCCGTACTCGCGCGAGCTGGCGGTGTTCCCCGCGCCCTGGGTCCGCGAGAACAAGTTCTGGCCGTCCGTGGGGCGCCTCAACAACGTGCTTGGTGACCGGAAGCTCGTCTGCTCGTGCCCGCCCATCGAGGACTACATGACGCCGGAGCCGCCCAAGGCCGCCACGGCCTGAGCCTGACGCGCCGTCGTCCACGCGAGGGCCGTCTTCCCGAAGAGGGGAGGCGGCCCTTCGTTCGTCCGGGCACCGGCGCGGAGCGCGCTCAGCTGGCGTGGGGGGAGGGGCGCGCGGAGGCCTCCGCGTGCTCGGGCTCGACGTGGACCACCACGTCCACGACCTGCGGGTACGCGGCGTGGAGCGCGCGCTCGACGTGGTCCGCCACCTCGTGGGCCTGGGCCGTGGTGAGCTCCGGCGCCACTTCGATCTTCAGGTCGACGTAGACGCTCTCCTCCATGCCCCGGCTGCGCACGTCGCGGCAGCTGCGCACGCCCGGCACGGCCATGGTGTGCTGCGCCACCTGCGCGGCGTCCAGGCGCGCGGTGTCGGAGAGGATGCCCACCGCCTGCCGGATGATGCCGTAGGCCACCCACGCCACGAACACCATCACCAGAAGCGCCACCACGCCGTCCGCCTTGGGGTAGCCCAGCGCGACGAGCCCCAGGGACGCGAGCACCGCCAGCGTGACGAAGACGTCCGACAGCGTGTGGCTCGCGTCCGCCAGAAGCAGGGTGCTGTTGTAGCGCTCGCCGTAGTGGCGCTCCACGCGCGTCACCACCAGGTTGATGACCAGGGTGAGCGCCATGACGCCCGCCATCGCGGGGGTGACCTCGACGTGGCGGTCATGCATCAGCGAGTCGAGCGCCATGCGCCCCAGCTCCAGCATGCCGATGCCAATCATCGCGCCGATGCCCAGTGACGCGAGCGCCTCGAACTTGCCGTGGCCGTATGGGTGGTCCAGGTCCGCGGGCCGCGAGGCCACGCCCATGGCCACCAACCCCAGGACGTTGGAGCCGCCGTCGATGAACGAGTGCAGCCCGTCCGCCGTCACCGCGGCCGACTGGCTGACGAGCCCGAAGACGAGCTTGGCCCCCGCGACCAGCCAGTTGGCGACGAGGATGGCGAGCAGCACGAAGCGGATGCGCCGGTTTCGCAGCTGGAGCGCGGCGGTGCGGTCCTGGAGGGAGGTGTCCACGTCGCTGCACCCTAGTGGGAACCGCGACCGCCCGCGAGCGTCCGCGGCGTCGGGCGTGTGTCAGCCCAACGTCAGTTGGGCTGGCGGAACAGCCGCATCCGCGGGCCGCCGCCGAACTCCATGAAGAAGCCGAAGGAGAACTTCACCTTGGAGTCGTCGCTCAACAGCCCCGGCGGTGGGTTGGGGAAGGGCTGGGCGCGCTGGAACGAGGACACCGCCTCCAGGTCCAGGAAGTCCAGGCCGCTGCTCTTCTCCACCTGGATGTCGGTGATGCGGCCCTTCTCGTCGAGCGTGATTTCCAGCAGCGTGTAGCGGTCCTTGCCGGAGTACATGCTGCCGGTGGGGTCCCTGCGCTGGAGCTGCTCATTGGGGTTCCAGTGCATGCCCACGCTCTGCTTCACGCGGTTGAAGAAGCTGGCGTACTTCCACTCGCGGGAGTTGAGGAGCGTCTGCTCGCCCTCGTCCACGTCGCGCAGGTGGTCGTTCGGCGCGGCGCCCAGGATCTTGTCCATGGCCGCCTGCGACGGCATCAGCGCGGCGATGCCGGGCGAGCCCACGCGGCCCGACGAGCCCTCCTCCTCGCTGCCCTGGCCCGGCTGGATGCGCAGGCGCTTCGCGTTGCCCGTCAGCTCGTCGCTCTCGTTCTGGTTGTGCACCGCGACCCCGCCGGGCGTGGTCGGGTCGGCCTTCAGCTTCACCTCGTCCTTGCGGTGGATGTCCGGCAGCTCGAAGGCGAACTTCTGGGAACTCTCCGACAGCGGCTTGTCGTCGTGGCCCAGGCCGTTGTTGCCGCCCACGCGCGGGGCCTGGGGCTCGCCGCTCGCGCCCTTCTGCTCCTGGGGCGCGGTGCGCTGGGGCATGGCGTTGCGGTAGAAGGGCGTCTGGTCGCGGGCGCGCGTCTCCTTCTCCACCTTGTTGTCGTGCTCGGCCAGGTACTTCGCGTCAGGGGCCTTCTGCTCGTTGCCCGGGGCCAGGTCCACCACCTGCCCCTCCGGCCGCTCCTGCTTGGGCTCGGGCTTCTTCTCCTCGACGCGGGGACGCTCCGACACGCGCGGCTTCGTCTGCTGCGGCGACGCCTTGCCCCGGTTCTTCGCCCACTGGTCGGCGGTCAGGGGCCGGACGGCCACGGACGTGGGGGGACGGGTGACGGCCTTGTGCTCCCGGGGCGCAGGGGACAGCGTGCCGGTGAACAGCACGGCGCCCAGGTAGAGGGCGTGGGCCAACAGGGCGAGCGCCACCGCGGCGACGACGCGCCAGGGTGAGCCTCGCCGCCGCTTGCGGCGCCAGTCTGTCGGTGAAGGACCCGTGCTCACGGCGCGATGATAAACCTCCGAGGCGGCGGGCTAGTCCCGACCCGTTCGACACTCGACAGCCGGGCAGGGGAGGGCGTCCACTCGGCGTGCACTGCTCCTCGCTTCGACCTCAATAGATGGGGGCCACTTCCGCGCCGTTGAAGTAGTGCCGGAGGATGTCCTGGTAGCGCTGGCCAGCCTCCGCTCGGCCGATGGCTCCATTCTGGCACATCCCTACTCCGTGGCCCCAGCCTCCGCCACGGAAAACCCAGTGGGTGGGCCGCCCCTCGGTGTCCCGCTGGGCCTCCACCACCGCCATGCTGCTGTTGAGCATCCCGAAGAGCCGGCGGATGTTCAGCTCGCCTCGCACCTGGGTGGCCCCCTGGTCCCCGGACACCGAGAGCACCCTCGCCCGGCCGGAGACCCCCCGCTCGCCCAGGCTCATCGCCTGGACCCGCCCCACGCCCAGCTTCGCCACCAGTGCGTCCACCTGCGCCGCAGAGAAGCGCTTCTCCCAGCGGAACTTGCTGGGCTGGGCGAACCGGGACAGCTGGCACGCGGCGCGAGGCGAGGGGGCGGCCAGCCAGGCCTCCAGGTGCGACGGGTCCAGCCCCGCCTCGGACGGCTCCAGCGTGTCCGGCCTCCCGCGCAGGTTCGGGTCCGGGGGGCCGCCCCAGACGATGTCGTTGTCCTCCGTGTGCCCGCCACACACCGCGCTGTACACGGAGTCCACCAGCCGCCCGCCCACGCCGAACAGGGCCTCGCCCCGCGTCGCCTCCACCGCGGCCGTCGTGCTCGCTGCCTCGCCCGTGCGCCCCCGGTACACCGCGCAGTGCTGCTCCGCACAGAGCAGGTATGGGTCCGCCAGGTGCTTGATGCCCACCTTGGCGAGCACCTCGCCGCGCGCCGTGACGGCCTGGGCCTTGAGCGCCTCCGGGTGGGCCCGCGCGAAGATTTCCGCCGGCACCAGCCCCTTGAGCAGGTCCTCCAGTGGGACGACGTTCACCACCGCCAGGAGGCCGGCGCGGTCCACCACCAGTTGGAGCGCGCCCCGGAAGGTGCGGTCCTCGAAGCCGTGGAAGTCGTAGCCCACGCCGTACTCCACCTGGCGCACGTCGAAGCCCGCGCCGTCCGGCGTCTCCGCGTCCAGCCGGTCCTGCGCCAGGCCCACCACCGCGCCTGACTCGTCGAGCACCTCCAGGATGGCGCGCGCGGGCTGGCGCACCTCCTCGAAGAGGCTCGTGCGCACGCCGTGGGCGCGCAGCAGCTCCGCCTGGCTCTTCATCGCGTCCTCGACGGAGTGCGCCTCGTCCACGAGCAGCAGCACGCGCCGGTTGTCGATGACCTTCCCCGCGATGCCGTACACCCCGCCCAGCGCCTGGGTGCGCACCGCCACGCCCCGCGCGCGCCACTCCGCCTGGGCCGCGCCCAGGCCCTCGCGGTCCGTGAACCGGAACTCGCCCAACTGCACGCGCGCCAGCAGCACCGCCGCTTCCCCCTGCGTCACGCGCACCGTCCACCGCGTCCCCGCCGCGGCGTCCAGCACCCGGTCCTCCTCGCCGCCGAAGCGCATCCGCATGCGGCCCCGGGGAGAGAAGGTCACCTCGCGGCGCCCCTCCATCAGCCGGATGGGCAGGCGCGGCTCTCCCCCCCGGAAGTCGAGCCGCTTGAGGTCACCCGGCCCGGGGATGCCCTGGGCGAGCGGGTCCTCTCCCGGCGGGAGCGCCGCGTCCACCGCGCCCGCGTCCGGGCCGCCCGCGTCCGGTGCCTCCGGGGCGGGGGAGGGCGTCCCCGCGTCCGGGGGGCTCGCCGTGGGGCCCCCCACGGGGGGCGTCTCCGGGCTGGTCGGGGGCTTCGGGCTCACGCAGGCGGCGAGCAGGGCGGAGAGCAGGAGTGGGACGACGGTACGCACGGGGGGCGACACCGTACCCGCCGGGGATGGGCCTGTCACGGGCCGGACGCCCGGCGCTCCGCCTGTCCCCACTTGTCACGTGGCGAATAGACCGCGGCGCGTCCGGGGTTGCACCTGCTCATGCGAATTCGAGGAGGCAACTGCTTGACGTTGAAGACTCCGAAGGCCGCCCTGGCCGCCAGCCTGCTCCTGCTCGGTGCGACCGCCGCCCATGGCGCCACCCCGGGCTCGTTCCTGCCCGAAATCAAGGTGCCGGACGGGTTCGGCACCCTGGCCGCCGCTCCGGCCACCCCCTCCGGCGAGGCCGCCGCGTCCCCGGCGGCGGGCAGCCTGCCCCCCATTGGCGTCCAGGCTGTCCCGAACACGCCGGTCGCGTCCCTCCCCTCGCACCCCGACCATGCGAGCATCGCCACGCCCTCGCCCCAGCCGGGCATCGAGGCCACCGCGCTGGCGGCCGCGTCCACGCCGTCCTACTCCCGCGAGTGGGTGGTGAGCCCCTCCGGCAACGACTCCGGTGACGGCAGCGCCGGCCAGCCGCTGAAGACCATCTCCGCCGCCATCGCCAAGGCGGGCCCCGGCGAGCTCATCCGCGTGCAGGCCGGCACCTACGCCGAACGCATCGTCATCGGCTCCAACGCGAAGGCCGGCGCCGACGGCAAGCCCATCACCCTGCAGGGCGAGGGCAGCCCGCGCGTCATCCCCGGCGGCGGCTCCGGCGCCCTCGTCCAGGTGCGCCGGCCGCATTGGGTCATCGACGGCTTCGAGCTGGACGTGCAGGGCCAGGCCATCTTCGGCGTCGCCTTCGAGGGCAACGTCGCGGGCTCCACGCTGGTGAACTCGGAGCTGCACCACGGCGGCGGCGGCGCGGGCGTGACGACCTTCAACAAGGCCACCGGCGCCATCATCGAGAACAACCACATCCACGACTTCGTGCGGACCACCGGCAACAAGGACTCGCACGGCGTCGTCGTGCAGCCCACGTCCAAGGACATCACCGTCCGCAACAACGACATCCACGACAACTCGGGTGACTCGGTGCAGTGCCTGGGGCCCGAGGGCTTCAGCTCGCTGCCCCCCGCGGACGGGCTGCTGGTGGAGAACAACCACTTCTACAACAACCGTGAGAACGCGGTGGACATCAAGACGTGCTACGGCGTGGTCGTCCGCAACAACCGGATGCACCAGTTCAAGCCCACCAGCACGGCCAAGGGCGACGTCGTCGTGGTCCACTACTCCGCCAGCAACGTGGTGGTGGAGGACAACGAAATCTACGACGGCGCCAAGGGCATCTCCGTCGGCGGCAACCACGAGGGGCCCGTCCCCTCTGGCATCGTCGTGCGCCGCAACCGCATCCACGGCATGACCAACGCCAACGGCGGCGAGGGCACGGGCATCCGCCTCGAGAACTCCAAGGGCACCGTGGTCGTCAACAACACCGTCACCGGCTCCGCCACCGCCCTCATCATCGGCCACGGCACGGGCGGCGCCACGCAGAGCCCGGTGATTCGCAACAACATCCTCGACGCGAACGTCACCGTGGACCTGGGGGGACAGGCGCCTGGCATGAAGCTGAGCAACAACCTCCTGAAGGGCGGCAGCCAGTGCAAGCAGAACGGGGCGGCCGTGGCCGTCGACCAGTTCATCGCCAGCGTGGGGGACACCACCTCGTCCACCGGCTCCGCGGACCTGGGCGAGGGCTTCAGCCCCGGCACCCTGGCCGTGGACAAGGGCGTCGACGTCGGCCTGCCGTTCTGCGGCGCGGCCCCGGACATCGGCGCGGTCGAGCTGGGCTGCTGAGCCCGCCCAGCCCACCCCGGAAATGACGAGGCCCGATGCGGAGCGACTCTCCGCATCGGGCCTTTTCGTCTTGAGGCGCCACCCGGATTCGAACCGGGGAATGAAGGTTTTGCAGACCTTTGCCTTACCACTTGGCTATGGCGCCAACGGCTTGGGGACCGGGTTTATACGCAGCCCGGGCCGGGGTGGTCAAGGAAGAGCAGCGGGGCGGGGCGGCGCCCCGGTACCATCCCGCATGGACGGATGTTCCCGGTGGTGGGCCGCGTCGAGCGCCCGCCGCGCACACATGGACGAGGGGTTTTGATGCTGCATGGCCATGGGCTGTACCAGGAAGAGCACGAGGCGTTCCGCCGCACGGTGCGCGCGGTGGTGGACAAGGAGATCCTCCCGTTCGCCTCCCGGTGGGAGGAGGCGGAGGAGTTTCCCCGGGAGCTCTTCGCGCGCTTCGGGGAGCTGGGCTTCCTGGGCCTGAAGTACCCGGAGGCCTACGGCGGCACGGCGGCCGGAGAGCTCTACGAGGCGGTGCTCCTGGAGGAGCTGGGGCGCTGCGGGTCGGGCGGTGTGTCGGCGGGCCTGGGGGCGCAGTTCACCATCGCCACCGGCCCCCTGCACCTGTTCGGGACGGAGGACCAGAAGCGCCGCTGGCTCGCCCCGGCCATCCGTGGGGAGAAGATCGGCGCGCTCGGCATCACTGAGCCGGACGCCGGGTCCGACGTGGCGGGCCTGCGCACCACCGCGAGGCGCGACGGGGACCACTACGTCGTCAACGGCTCCAAGACGTACATCACCAACGGCGTGCGTGCGGACTTCGTGGTGATGGCGGTGAAGACGGACCCGTCCGCCGGCCACAAGGGCCTGTCCATGCTGGTGGTGGAGAAGGGCACGCCGGGCTTCACCGTGAGCCGCAAGCTGCGCAAGCTGGGCTGGCGCGCGTCGGACACCGCGGAGCTGTTCCTGGATGACTGCCGCGTCCCGGCGGAGAACCTGCTGGGGGTGGAGGGGCAGGGCTTCTCGCAGATCATGGGCAACTTCCAGTGGGAGCGCCTGTCGCTCGCGCTGGGGGCGGTGGGCGCCATGGACGACATGCTCGAGAAGGTCGTCGAGCACGTGAAGTCGCGCCGGGCCTTCGGCCAGTCGCTCAGCCAGCTCCAGGTCGTCCGGCACAAGATCGCCGACCTGTTCACCGCCCGCGAGTGCGCGCGCCAGCTCACCTACCACGCCCTGCGCCTGCACGCGGCCGGGGAATGGGCCGTGGCCCAGACGTCCATGGCCAAGAAGGTGGCCACGGAGACGGCCTGCCGGGTGGCCGACGAGTGCCTCCAGCTCCACGGCGGCGCCGGCTACATGATGGAGTACGACATCCAGCGCCACTGGCGGGATGCCCGGCTGGGGCCCATCGGCGGCGGGGCGAGCGAGGTGATGAACGAAATCATCGCCCGCCAGCTGGGCCTGTAGGGCGGCCAGGCGGCCCCGGCGGGTGGGGCGGTCGGGCAGGCGGAATGGAAGAGGGCCCCGGGGGCCCGGGTTGAGACCCGAGAGCCCCCGCGGAGGTCCTCGTGGAGCCCACCATCCTGTGTACCGACCTTTACCTGCGACTGGGAGACGACGAGCTGCTCGTCATCGACTGTCGCAATCCCTCAGAGTGGGAACGTCATGCCCTGCACATCCCCGGCGCGTTGAGGATGTCACCCAGCGAGGTGGCCCGCGACCATCGCATGCTCCCTGACGACGAGCTCATCGTCCTGTGCGGCTGCTCGTCGGATGGGGCGGACCTGCGGCGCGTCTGCCGCCTCCTGCGCATGCACGGGCGCGACGCGGTGTGCCTGGATGGCGGACTCCAGGCGTGGATCCGAGGGGGCTACCCCACCGAGCGCCACGCCCGGGCCCCCGTCGCCGCCCAGCGCTGACGGGCGGTGGATGCGGCGCGTCGTCAAAGGGTGTATGGAGCGGCCGACATCCTCCCTTGGAGAATCGCCCCCATGGCCAAGCTTCGTGCCGCCCTCATCGGCGCCACCGGACTCGCGGGTCAGCAGTTCATCGCCGCCCTCAAGGACCAT
The DNA here is from genome assembly GCF_021412625.1 of Myxococcus stipitatus. The sequence continues at coordinate 50,789 of NZ_JAKCFI010000022.1, forward strand.
CCCTACTTCGAGCTGACCGGCCTCGCCGCGTCGCCACGCTCCGCGGGGAAGACCTACGGTGAGGCGCTGCGCACCGCCAGTGGCATGACGGGCTGGTTCGTCCAGGAGAAGCTGGCGCCCCAGGTGGCAGCCATGAAGGTGGTCAGCGGCGACGCCCTCGAGGCCAGGGACTACGACCTCGTCTTCTCCGCCGTGGAGGCGGACGTGGCGCGCGAACTGGAGCCGAAGCTCGCCCGGGACATCCCCGTCTTCTCCGCCGCCAGCGCCTTCCGTTACGAGGCGGATGTCCCCCTCGTCATCCCGCCCGTCAACGCCGCGCATGCGCCGCTGGTTCGCGAGCAGCAGCGGCGGCGGGGCTGGAAGGGCTTCATCGTCCCGAGCCCCAACTGCACCACCACGGGCCTGGCCGTGACGTTGGCGCCCCTGGCCGAGCGCTTCGGAGTGAAGGCCGTCATCATGACCAGCCTCCAGGCCATGTCCGGCGCCGGTCGTTCCCCGGGCGTCATCGGCATGGACATCCTCGACAACGTCATCCCCTACATCCCCAAGGAGGAGCACAAGGTCGAGGTGGAGACGAAGAAGATTCTGGGCGCCCTCGACGCCGCGGGCTCCGCCATCACCCCCCACGACGTCCGGGTCTCCTGCACCTGCACCCGCGTCAACGTCCTGGAGGGCCACACCGAGTCCGTCTTCGTCTCCCTGGCGAGCAAGGCCACCGTGGCGGACGTGACCCAGGCCATGCGCGAGTGGCGTGGCGCCGAGGTCGCCAACAACCTGCCTTCCTCGCCCCCCGCGTGGATCGAACTGTTCGATGACCCGTTCCGCCCCCAGCCCCGGCTGGACCGCGAGACGCACGGGGGCATGGCCACCACGGTGGGGCGCGTGCGCGAGGACGGTGTGCTGGAGAACGGCTTCAAGTACGTGCTCGTCTCCCACAACACGAAGATGGGCGCGGCGCGCGGGGCCATCCTCGGGGCGGAGCTGCTGCGGGCCCAGGGCCTGCTGGGCTGACAGCGCCCTTCGCGAGACAGGCGACACAAATTCCGGGTGCCATCCCGGGTACGACCCATTAGTCTGCGCGCCCACGGACGCGCTGAAGATTTCTAGAGGAGAGCTTTCATGGCCTACGTCGTCGCCGACCCTTGCATCAAGTGCAAGTACACCGACTGTGTCGAGGTCTGCCCGGTCAATTGCTTCTACGAGGGGGCGAACTTCCTGGTCATCCATCCGGATGAGTGCATCGACTGCGGTGCCTGCGAGCCGGTGTGCCCCACCAAGGCCATCTTCCCGGAGACCGAGCTGCCCGAGAAGTGGAAGGAGTACAAGGCGCTGAACGCCGACTTCGCCGGCAGGTGGCCCAACCTCGCGGAGAAGAAGAAGGAGCTGCCCGAGGCCGAGGATTACAAGACCCAGGAGAACAAGCGCTCCTTGCTGGACCCCGCTCCGGGCAAGTAGTCCGCTGGCGTCCGTGTGATGGAAGAAGGCCCTCCCGCCGGATTCCGGCGAGGGGGCCTTCGTCGTCTGGGGCCGCCTCATTCGGACCGCAGGGTGCTCAGCTTCAGGCCGCGCGTGGTCAGCGCTTCGCGCAGACGGACGAGCGTCGCCTCGGGCACGGGCGCGCCTCGCCCCTGGATGCGCAGCGCCACCTCCCGCGGCCCCGTGCGCTCGACCTCCACCGTCGCGTCCAGCGTGCCGCGCAGGCTCATGCTCAGGGCGGGGCGCTGGGACTTCACGAAGGCCTCGATGCGCTCGATGAGCTCGAGCGCCGCGTCGACGCGCGCCGTCGGCGGCTCCACCTCCGCGGGCCCTGGCGTCCCCGCCGTCGAAACCTGCGGACGCGGGGTGCCCGTCACTGCGTCCACCCCCGTGTCCGCGTGGACCGGGGCCAGGGGTAGGGGCGGAGGCTCCGTTCGCGGTTCGCGCCTGGGGGGCGTCATCCCCCGCGTGAGCTCCCGGGAGAGCTCGCGGACCACCAGCTCCGTGAGGCGATGCTCGGTGCGCTCCTCATGCCGTGCCCCGGCCTCGTCGCGCACCGTGCTCAACCGCAGTGACTCGGTGTTCATCGCCTGACGCTTCGTGGCGAGGGCCTCCGGATGGGCCAACGCGACGTGGTGCCTGGGCTGCTGCGCCGTCGTTCCCCCGAGTGGCCGTCCGGTGTCGGGGCCACGCGGCGCAAAGGCCTGTGTCCCCGCGGTCCGCAGGGCTCCACCCTGGGGGGGACGTGGGGTCGTCGGGAGGGGCGGTGCGCGGGGGCGCTGGGGGCGCGCGGTCCCGAGGATGTCCTGGAACCGGGCGCCCTCGCGCGTGCTCGTCGACACGGTGTTCCTGGGGGATTCGTCCGGACGCTCGACCTTCATGTCAGCCCTCGCGTGAAGTGGCGGGGAGGGCTGAGCAGGTCGCGTGCCACCGGCTCCGGAGTGGCCGCACGCGGGCGCGGTCGGGCCACGGGGAGGGCGGCGTGCGCGGCGCGGGACGGTCGTCCCGTGGCGCGGTCAGCGGAACTTGCCGAAGGCGCCTGGCTGGACGGGGGCGATACCCGACAGGTCGTTGACCGCGAGCGGACAGTTGGCCAGGGCCATGGGTTCGACGTACGTGGTGATCTTCGACCAGTCCCGCTCCTGGAAGATGAGCCCTTCGCGCAGCTCGATGGTGGCGAGGCCCTTCTTGTACTCCCAGAAGCGCCCCCGGATGAGCACGCGGCTGCCCTTGAGGAGCTTGTTGAGGTCCGTGTACTGCTTGTCGAGCAGCTGCGCGGTGACCTCCACGCGCTCGCGCTTGCGCGGCTTGCCGAAGCGGAACTCGTAGGACGTCGTCGGCCCGGCCTCCGGCTCCGTCCACGCCAGGCGGGCCATCATCTTCGCGGGCTCGGGCTCCTCGCCCTTCTTGAGGCGCTTCTTCTTCGGCTGCTCGAGCTTCACGTCGATGAGCTCCAGGCCGCCGAAGGCCACGTCGTGGTCCAGGTAGTTGTCGCGGAAGAGGGCCTCGGCGGTGGACTGGGCCACCGAGTTGACGCGCAGGACCTCTTCCTTGTAGCGCTCGCGCAGCACGGGGATGGTGAGCAGGAAGCTGTCCACCGGCTGCACGCCCTCGGAGAGGAACTTCAGCCGGGGGATGTCGATGGCGGGGTAGTGCGGCAGGAGCGCCTCGGCGGTCGCCAGCCACTCCGCGCGCAGCTTCCTGTCGATGAGCACCCTGCGCACCATGGCCACGAAGACGGAGTTGCCCTGGAACTGCGGCGTCACCAGCTGGGTGTTCAGCGCCTGCGCGAGCGCGGGGTCGAGCATGAAGTTCTCGTCGCGCCGGTGGAAGAACGGGCCCACCTCGCCGAGCATCGTCAGCAGCGCGCCCACCACCTGCGCGCAGCCCGCGTCGTCGGTCCCCTGGTCGAGCGCGCGGAACATGCGCGTGCGCGTGAAGCGCCGGTCCAGGTCCGTGTCGCGGAAGACGGGGGCCTCGCCTGTTCCGAAGAAGACCTCCGGCTGGGCGGCGGCGGGCAGGGACAGCAGGCTCAGGCAGAGCGTGAACAGTCGGGCGAGTCGCATGCGCCCGGCAGCCTATCACCCCGAGGCCCCCGCGCAGAGCCCCCGCGCCTCGGCCGGAGCGGCGACGGCCCGCAGGACGAGGAGGGCCGCGACGAGCTCCAGCACGCCGGCCACGGCGAAGAGCCGGTGTCCTCCGAGCCAGTCGTAGCCCGCGCCCGACGACACGTAGCCCACCAGTCCCCCGAATCCGAAGGTGACGGCGGCGAACAGGGCCTGCCCCGAGGCGCGAAGCTCCGGCGGCACGCGTCGCGAGAGGAAGGCCACGCTCGCCACGTAGAACGCGCCGAACGTCAGGCCGTGCAGCGGCGCGAGCCCCACCAGCCCCCAGGCCGTCGACGTCAGCGCCATGCCACCCCAGCGCACCGCGCTCGCCGCGAACGCGAACGCCAGCACCTGTCGCGGCGTCCACGACCCGGTCAGTCGTGGGTAGAAGGCCATCACCCCCACCTCCGCGAGCACGCCCAGCCCGGCCACCAGACCCACCACGGTGGGTGTCAGCCCCAGCTCCATGACGTGGATGGAGAACGTCCCGTGGAACGGGGCGCAGGCCAGCCAGTGCAGGCTGGTGCCGGCCAGCAACCAGCGCATGTCGGGGTGCCGCAACAAGCGCAAGCCCGCGAGCGGATGCAGCCTCCGGTCGGGCGCGGTGGAGTCCTTCAACAGGAGGCTCCAGGGCACGAGCGCCGACAGCAGGACGAGCGGCACGCGCACCACGGTCTGGTCCACGCCCGACGCGAACAGCCCGAAGAGGACGGTGGACGTGATGAAGCCCACGGAGCCGAACAAACGCACGCGCGCGAAGGTGTCTCCCGTGCGCGCCACGTGGTGAAGCGTGAGGGTATCCATGAGCGGCGTGAACGACGACGCGAAGCACGCGTAGAGCGCCATCGTCGCCATCAGCGCGGGGAAGGTCCGCGCGGTGGACACCCAGCCGAACGCGAGCGCGGCGCCGAGCGTCAACCCGGTGAGGACCCGGGCCGCACGCCCAGTGCGATCCGCGAGGTGTCCCCACAGGTGGGGAGCGAGCAGGGAGATGGCCGGTGACAAGCCGAGCAGCACGCCGACCTGCGTCGCGGAGAGGGAGAGCGAGCGGAAGTACGCTGGCAGGAACGGCAGGATGATTCCGACCGAGGCGAAGTAGAGGAAGTAGAAGCCCGCCAGGGGGAGGCGTCGGGGAGCGGGGGCCGGGCTCATGAAGGGTTGGAACCTTGACATGTCGGGCCGCTTTTTCCGCCTGTTGACCTCGCTTTCTTTTGTGTACCTTGCCCGCGACATGGCCAGTCCCACGGAAACATCCGCGCCCGTCACCATCACCCAGATCCAGGGTGAGGCGGAGCTCATGCAGGCGCTCGCCATTCGCGAGGTGGTGTTCATCGAGGAGCAGCACGTCCCCGAGGGCATCGAGCGCGACGCCGAGGACGCGCACGCCTACCACGTCATCGCCTATCAGGCCGGCCACGCCATCGGCACGGGGCGGCTGGTGATGCTGCCCCAACCCCCCACGGGGCAAACGGGCAAGTGGGGTCAGATTGGCCGCATGGCGGTCCTCCAGGCGCACCGCAAGGCGCGCGTGGGTTCGATGCTGCTGACGTCGCTGGAGGAGGAGGCGCGTCGTCGGGGCGTCGAGGGCGTCATGCTGCACGCCCAGCTCTACGCGCTCGAGTTCTACAAGAAGCACGGCTACGTGGCCGTGGGCTCGGTGTTCGAGGAAGGTGGCATCGACCACCTCGAGATGCACAAGCGCTTCTAGTCGTCAGCGCCGCGGAGGCCGGGGCGCGGGTGGCTGCGCGTGCCTCGGGTCCTCCGGCCACGAGTGCCGAGGGTACTTGCGGCACAGCTCCTTGCGGATGGCCGGATAGTGCCGCTCCCAGAAGCCGGCCAGGTCCGTGGTCACCTGCACCGCGCGCATGTTGGGCGCGAGCAGGTGGAGCACCAGCGGGACGCGGCCCGCGCAGACGCTGGGACCCTGGGCCATGCCGAAGAAGTCCTGGAGGCGTGACTCGACCCAGGGCGGCTTGCCCGGCTCGTAGTGGACCTTGACGCCGCGGCCACCGGGCAGGGTGACGCGCTCGGGCGCGTGGGCCGCGAGCAGGCGCTGCTGCTCCGACGACAGGCGCGCGTAGAGGGCGTCGAGCAGCGACACGCCCTCGAGGTCCTTGAAGCTGCGCGCGTCCGAGCACAGCGACGCGAGCGCGTCCCGGAGGAAGCCATCGTCGACGGTGGGGAACTTCGCCTCGGGGAAGGCCTGCGCGAGCAGGGCCACGCGGGTGCGCCACTGCTCCAGGGCCTCGGGGTCGGCGAACTGGCCGGGCCCCGCTGCGAGCGCCGCCTCGACGAGCACGCGCGCGGCCGCCTCCGAGGGAGGTGCGGGGGCGCGGGTCTCCTCCAGCACGAGGTTGCCGTAGGACAGGCGGGTGAGGCGCTCCACGCGGCGCGCATCGGCGTTCCACTGGAGGGTGTCCACCTCCTCGAGCGCGTCCGGGTAGAGGTCGAGCAGCCACTCCGGCTCCACGGCGCTGGCCAGGCGCACCACGGCGCCACGGCCCGGGCGCTCCTCGGCGTCCACGGCCACCATGAGGTCGGCGTCCTGGACGACGCTCATCTCGGACAGCGACGCGGTGCCGCCGCCGAACATCAGGAGCTCCGGGGCGCGCGGGCGGCGTCGACGCGCGACGCGGTCCGGGTAGCCGGCGAGGACGCTGAGCATCAGGGCCTGTTCGAGGTCCTCGGGGCGTTGGGGGCGCGCGGCCTGTCCGCGCACCGCGCGCCGGAGCTGCTTCTGGACGCGGTCGACGGCCTGCACCGCGCTCTGTTCGAGGGACAGCGAGTGGAGTCGCCCGGACGCGAAGCTGGCGCGCTCCGCGTCGCGGAAGCGCTCCAGCAGCTCGAGCAGGTCGGAGGGGCCGCTGACGACGGCCGCGGCGCGGTGGCCGCCGCCCAGGTTGGCGCGGGCCTCGCGGCGGATGTCCCGCTCGCCCATGAGGGCCGCGAGCGTGGCTGCCTCGGCGCCGACGCCTCGGCGCTCGCCCTCGACGATGACGCGGGCCTGACGGGGGTGGACGGGGAAGCGGAGCAGGCGCTGGCCGATGTCGGTGACCTTGCCGCGTGTGTCCACCGCGCCCAGGCGGCCCAGCAGCGTCTCCGCGGCCTCGAGGGACGCGGGAGGAGGGGGTTCGAAGAAGGGGAAGGCGCCCAGGTCGGTGACGCCGGAGGCGCGCAGGGCGAGCACCGTCTCCGCCAGGTCCATGCGGCGAATCTCGGGGGCCTCCTGCTCGGGTCGACCGTCGAAGTCGTGCTGGGTGTACAGCCGCAGGCAGTGGCCCGCCCGGGTGCGGCCCGCGCGGCCGGCGCGTTGGATGGCGGAGGCGCGGCTGACCTTGGAGAGCTTGAGGGTGGGCAGGCCGGACCAGGGCGAGTGGCTGGCGACGCGGGCCAGTCCGGAGTCGATGACCACGGCCACGCCGTCGATGGTGACGGAGGTCTCCGCCACGTTGGTGGAGAGGATGAGCTTGCGGCGCGAGCTGCGGCGCACGGCGCGGTCCTGTTCGGCGGGCGTCAGGTCGCCGTGCAGGGGGAGCACGTCGGTGTCGTGTCGCTCGGCGAACTCCGCGCAGGTGTCGCGGGTGCGGCGGATCTCCCCGGCGCCGGGGAGGAACACGAGCACGTCGCCGTCGACGCCGGCGGCGAACAGGCGCTTGAGGCCGGCGAGCACCTGCTGGTCCAGGTGCCGGTCGTCTGGGGCGGGCAGGTACTCCACGCTGACGTCGAAGCGGCGTCCCTGGGATCGCAGCGAGGGGCAACCTCCGAGGTAGGCACGGACGGGTTCGGCCTCCAGGGTCGCGGACATCACGACGAGCTTGAGGTCGGGCCGGGCGGTCTCCTGGAGGCGCCGCAGCATGGCGAGGGAGATGTCGGCGGAGAGGTGCCGCTCGTGGAACTCGTCGAGCACGACGATGCCCACGTCGCGCAGGGTGGGGTCGGTGAGCAGGCGGCGTCCGAGGACGCCCTCGGTGACGAAGGACAGCCGGGTCTTCGGGCCGCGCACGTCCTCGAAGCGGACCTGGTAGCCGACCGTCTCGCCGACGCGCTCGCCAATCTCCTCGGAGACGCGCTGGGCGGCGAGGCGGGTGGGGAGTCGCCGTGGCTGGAGGACGACGATCTCCTTGCCCTGGCCGAGGCCCGCCTCGAGCAGTGCGCGAGGCACTCGCGTCGTCTTGCCCGCGCCGGGAGGCGCCTCGAGCACGAGTGAGCGTGCGCCTCGCAGCGTGGAGACGATCTCCGGCAGGAGCGGATCGATGGGAAGGGGGGCGTCCGCCATGGACGGGGTCCTCTCACGTCGCGGGGGAGGCCCGCTCAGGGTGTCTCGGTTCCTGCGGTGTCCGGCGAGCCCTTCTTCTTGCGCACGCGGGGCGACTGCGCGCGGCCGGACTCCTGGGGGGCGCCGGCGTTCGCCGAGGACTGCTTCCGTCCGTGTGCGTCGTTGGTGCCGCGCTCGTCGTCGGACGTCGTGTGACCTTGCGCGTCCTCGTCGGTGGGCGTCGCGTCGGCGCTGCCCGCCGCCTTGCGTCCGCGCGATGCCTCGGAGTCGGACGCAGCGTCGTCACCGCCCGCCGCCTTGCGTCCGCGCGATGCCTTGGAGTCGGACGCAGCGTCGTCACCGCCCGCCGCCTTGCGCCCGCGCGATGCCTCGGAGTCGGACGCAGCGTCGTCACCGCCCGTCGCCTTGCGCCCGCGCGATGCCTCGGAGTCGGACGCAGCGTCGTCACCGCCCGTCGCCTTTCGTCCGCGCGATGCCTCGGAGTCGGACGCAGCGTCGGTGCCGCCCGCCGCCTTTCGTCCGCGCGCGGCCTCGCGCTTGTCGACGGGCGGGGCGGCGTCATCGTCCGAGGTGCGTCCGGACTTCTTTCGGGACGCCGGACGTGAGGGCGCCGACTCGTCGATGGCCAGCGACTCTTCCGTCGCGGGGATCGCGGCGTCCAGAGATGGCGCGGTGGCCTCATGCGCGATGGCGTCGGTGGCGTCGGCCTCGTCCACCGTGGGGGCCTCCGAGTCGGGAGTGGCGTCGGGGGAGGGAGCCGCGGCGGGCGTCGCAGCTGCGGCGGCGGAGAGGTCGTGCTCCGGGCCTCCGGCGTCGAGCGCGGCGACCTCGGCCAGTTCGGCCTCGGTGGGCTCCATGGAGTCGACGGGCTCGGCGTCGAGGCCGGCGACGCCGTCATCGGCAAGGGCGAGGCCGCGGCCCGCGCGGCGCTTCGGCTTGAGGTTGAGGCCCGCTGCTTCATGGACGCTCGGCACGGGGACGAGCGCGGCCTCGGACAACAGGCGTGCCTGTCGCAGGGCGACATCGAGCTTGCGGCCCAGGGCGACGAGCTCCTCTCGGAGCACGGTCTCGACCTCGGGCGTCAGGGGGGCGGGTTCGTGACTGGAGCGCCAGGCGGTATGAGCGGCCACGACCTGTTCCATCACCGGCCGCACCATGGCGAAGTCCTCGCGGGCGAAGATTCGCGTCACGTACGCGCTGCGCGTGCGGCGCTCGTACGAGGTCGCGTACTCGATGATGACATCGCGTGGCGCGCGGCGCAGCTGGGGGAACTTGAGGTGGGGGAAGAGCGCCTCGATGACGGGCGCGCGGCTGCTGGCGGTGAAGGTGATGCCGGCGTGGAGCTTCTCCAGCGCATCGACCCAGAGCCCTTGCTGGTGGAAGGCGTATTCCTCGCGCGCCTCTTCGAGCTCGGGCAGGTCCTTCACGCGGTCCAGCACGTCGGCGGAGGGGGCGCGCGCGGTGCGCACCAGCTCCAGGGCGGTGGCGAGCCAGCCCTTCTCGGCGTCGAGGCCGGGTCGGTCGGCGAGCATCTCTCCCGCGCTGGCGATCCGGGCCTCGAAGGCCTCGGCGAAGCGGATGAGCTCATAGGACTCGAGCGTGGACGACATGCGGACGGGCTCCTCGAATGGGCGGCGGAGATACCACAGCCGGGCGGCGTCAGCGTTCGCCGAACAGCACCGGGAGGGCGTCGTGGTGCGTGAAGTCGGGGAAGGCCGCGTGGGCGCCGGCCGCGAGCAGGGCCTCGGCGGTGAAGGTGCCCGTCCCCACGCCGATGCACTCCGCGCCGATGCCCAGCGCCGCGTCGACGTCCTTGGGCGTGTCGCCGATGACGACGACGCGGCAGTCGGCCACGGGGACTCCGAGCGAGGCGGCGCCCATCCGTGCGCCGTGGCGGATCAGCTCCACTCGGTCCTCGTGGTCGCAGCCGAAGCCGCCGAAGTCGAACTGGTCGTAGATGTTCACGCGCTCGAGCTTCACGCGGGCGCCCTCGCGGACGTTGCCGGTGCCCAGGCCCACGGCGAAGCCGGGGCGCGCGCGGGCCTCGCGTACCGCCTCGCGCATGCCGGGGTAGAGGCGATAGCGCTGGGCGTCCGCCTTCACGACCTCGTCCGCGAGGTGTGCGAGGTACGCGGCGATGCCCGCGTCGATGGCGGCCTCGGTGTCTTCGACGCCGATGATGCGCAGCGCCTTGCGGACGATGGCCCGGTCCGTCATGCCGGACATGTGGAACGAGTCGCAGGCGTCGCGGCGACCATGGAGCTGCTCGAAGGCGCGGTCCATGGCCCGGCGTCCGGCGCCGCCGGAGGTGAGGAGGGTGCCGTCGATATCGAACAAGAGGACCGTGGGACGCATGGCCCCCATCTAATGGAAGGCTCGGGCCGACGCGAGCCCCGAGTCTCACGTGGGAGGGCTCATGGCTCCGTGAGGCTGAGGCCCCGCTGGAGTGCCTCGCGGACCAGGGGGCGTTCCTCGACGGGCAGTCGTTCCTCCAGGGCCAGTCGGGCCTGCTGACCGCCCAGCCTGCCGAGCGCCACGGCGACGGCCTCGCGCACCTGGTCCTCCCGGTCCGTCAGCCGCGTGGCGAGGATGGGGATGGCGTCGATGCCCAGGCAGCGTCCGAGCGATTGGGCCGCGCTGGCGCGAACCTCCGCGGGGGCGCGGACATCCGCGAGGACCTCCTGGATGGAGCTGGCGCCCTGGGAGGGGTCGACCATCGCGAGCGAGGCCATGGCGCGCGACCGTCGTGGCGCGGGCACGGTGCCATCCATGACCATGGCGTTGAGGACGGGGATGGCCTGGGGCCCGAGCTGACGCCAGGCCTCCTCGCGCGGCGGCGCCTGTTGATCGAGCAGGGCGAGCACCCGGGCGCGGAGGTCCTCGGGGGGCGTGCCCTCGAGGGGCGCGAGCGAGGACTGCGCGAGGGTGGCCCGACCATGGGCCGCTGTCGCGGTGCCCGCCGGGCCCACCAACAGGCCCACGCCCAGGACCATGCACCACCAGCGCCCCTGTGGGGCGCGCGCCGTCGCCAGGAAGGACCCGCGCGGCGAGGGGGAGGGGGATGTCGGGGTGGTCATGGGGCTCCCCAGCAGGAGTGAGGCTTCGGGTTATACGCCGGCCCCCCTTCGGACTCGATGCACAATAGAGTGCGCCGACGATGGCTGGACGTGTCTTCTTCTTCCTACAGCACGCAACGTACGAGCCCGCGTTCCAGGCGGGCTCCATGGGCATCACCGCCGCCGCGATGGGGGACGAGGTCTACTTCGTCTTCGCCTTCGACGCGCTGCGGGCGCTCGTGCAGGGTGACTTCGGGCGGCCGGGGCGCGAGGTCGAACACGCCGAGCAGGCCCGAGGCGAGGCCTTGGGCGTGCCTGCTCCCGCGAAGATGCTGCAGGAGGCGCGATCCCTGGGGGCGAAGCTCATCGCCTGTGACACGACCGTTCGCCTCTGTGGTTACGACCCCGACCACCTGCAGCGTGAGGCGCTGGATGAAGTGATGGGCCTCGCCTCGCTATGGCGCCTGACGCAGGGGGCCCGCACGCTGTCTCTGTAGCGCGGCGGGAGCTTGTCGGGCAGGCGCGGATGTCGTCCAGTTGGCACCGGGAGTGTGCCCGTTGGCGGGACGGTGTCGGCTCTTGCTGTAACGTCGCAGTACCAGTCAAATGGCTAGGGGACCTGCTTTTGAGGCTGTAGCCTCGGGGCCGAGTCACGCGTTACTCTGCCCCCTACGCCGTCCCCCGAAGAACCCGGCCGCGCGGAAGCACCGCGTCCCCACGAGAAGCAGAAGGAATCCATCACCTATGCGCGCCAAGCAGAATCTCCTGAGCGCCCTGGCCGTCGGCGCCTTCACCAGCGTCGTCATGGCGGGGTGTCAGTCGTACGACTTCGAGCGGGTGGAGCCGCTCGCCATTGCCGCGACGACGAAGGAGGTGGACGTCAAGGCCCTCACCAGCAAGCCGAACGCCATGTTGCTCGTGGACATCTCCGGCTCGATGACGGGGCCGGTGGACCCGAGCCGTCCCTCGTGCATCGTGAAGGACTCGGAGACCGGCAACGATACGCTGTGCGGCGGCAGGAATCCGTGCCCGACGGCCACGTGCCCCACGCGCTGGACGGAGCTCCAGGCCGCCGTTCCGCAGTTCCTTGCGGAGAGCGGCTCGCTGGTCCGCTACGGCCTGACGACCTATCCGGAAGCGACGTCCGGCCAGGGGGTGGCCGCCTGTACCGCTCCCACCAACGCGTCGATCCGCAATCCCCTGCCTGCCGCAGAGGATGACGATTCGTTGCTGGCCAACGCGGAGGGGATCAATCAGATCATCCAGAACATTCCGAACTTTGGCGAGGGGCGGCAGCCAATCGGAGGTACTCCGACAAGCGCGAGCCTCACGTTCGTCGGCAACTTCGAGAGCCTCCAGTCGAAGGATCGCAACGACTACGTCATCCTCCTGACAGACGGTTTGCCCAACTGCAACGAGTTCAACCAGTACGCGTACTCCACCGATCCCGTGAACTGCCGGTGCACCATCGTGGGCAACGGCTGCACCAACGCCTTCGACAAGCGCGGCTGCCTCGACATGTCCGCATCGGTGGACGCGGCGGCTGCACTCGCTCTCAAGGGAATCACGACCATCGTCATTGGCTTCGGCGCGGAGACCGCGAGTGGCGATGGCCCCGAGGTGCTCCAGGCGATGGCGGTCGCGGGTGGTTTCAAGCGCAAGTGCACGGCCAACAGTGAGTGTGGTGCTGGCGATACCTGCAACCTCACCACGGGCTTGTGCAACCGGCAGTTCTTCCAGGCGGGCAACCAGGCGGAGCTGGCCGCCGCGCTGGAGAAGATCAGCAAGGAGATCCAGAACCCGGAGCCGTGCTTCGTGAAGCTGGAGGAGGCGGAGCTTCCTTCGGATCCGAAGCTGATCATCGTCTATGTGGAGGGGGAGAAGTTGGCCTCTGGCCCCGATACGTGGACGCTCGGTGAGTACAAAGACGCTGGCTCGGGCGTCATCTTCAACGGCGCCACGTGCGATCGCCTCAAGAACTCCCGGCCCGAGGCGCCCGTGAACGTCGAGGTCCGCGCCATCCGCCAGCAGTAGGCGGCCGGTCGGGAGCCACGGCTTTACCCGGGACGGTGCGGGGATTATAGGTCCCTCGCCTCCGGCCCGGCCGCGGCTCCCGCCATGAAAGTCACCATCCTCTCGCGCTCCGCTTCCATCCCGTCCACTCGACGCCTTGTCGAGGCGGGGCGCGCCAGGAACCACCGGATGCGCGTGCTCAACCCCCTCCGGGTGCAGATGCATCTGGATGGGGGGAGCGCGGCGCTCTACTACGACCGCAAGAAGCTGGCCCCCACGGACGTCCTCGTCCCGCGTATCGCCCAGTCCATCAACACCTACGGTCTGGCGGTGGTGAACCAGTTCGCGCTGGGCGGCGTGGCGCTCGTCAACCACGCGCAGGCCATCGCGATGTCGCGCGGCAAGATGCGCTCGCTCCAGTTGCTGTCGGCGCATGGCATCGACATCCCGGCGACGGTGATGGCGCGTGACGCCGCCCACCTCAAGCAGATGGTGGGCCTGGTGGGCGGAGTGCCGGTGCTCGTGAAGCTGCTCCAGGGCCAGGAGAAGCACGGCGTCATGGTGTGCGAGAGCCTCCAGTCGCTGGAGGCCGCCCTCGAGGCCGTGCTGGGGCTGGGCCACAACCTGGTCATGCAGGAGTACGTGAAGAGCACCAGCCAGGACGTGCGCGTGCTCGTCGTGGGGGGCAAGGCCATCGCGGCGGTGAAGCGCCGGCCCCGGGCGGGGCGGCTGGCGCACACCCTCATCAAGGGGGCCCGGCTGGAGGCCATGGAGCTGTCCCCGGGGCAGCGGGCCACAGCCGAGAAGGCCACGCGGCTGGTGGGCCTGGAGGTCGCGGCCGTCGACCTGCTCGACGTGGAGGGCCACCCCAAGGTCTTCGAGGTGAACAGCTCCCCCGCGCTGCCGGAGATGGAAGCCGCGACGGGCATGGACCTGGCCACCCCCATCATCGTCCGCGCGGAAGAGCTCGTCGCGGGAGCGGCTCCCGTCTCCTTGCCGGACCTGGGGCCGGCACAGACCACGCAGCCGCCTGCCCCCACGTCTGCTCAGGAGCCTCGTGTCCGGCGCGGTCCGCGCCCGGCGAAGAGCGACGGCGGGGAGGGCTGAAGAGAATGCCGTCCTCTTCGTCCCAGGCGTGATAGGCACCATCCGTTTCCAGGAGATCCTCCATGTCGAACATCCGAACCTTCTCTCCCGTGGCCGCGTTGATGGTGGCCCTTGCCTGGGCGGCGCCGGCGCTTGCCAATGAAGTGGACCCGGCCAGCCTCTACGAGGTGTCGACCGAGGGCTCCTCCGCGCAGTTCAAGGCGGGGGAGAAGGGCGTGTTCGTGGTCTCCGTCAAGACGAAGTCCGGCGCGCACGTGTCGGACGAGGCCCCGCTGAAGCTCGAGGTGAAGGGCTCCCACGTCGCGGTGGCCAAGGAGAAGCTGGGGCGCGAGGACTCCGTGTCGAAGAAGGCCGCGGGCCAGGAGTTCGTCGACCCGCGCTTCGAGATTCCCTTGACGGCGGCGACCGCCGGCAAGGGCACGGTGGACGCGAAGCTCGTCTTCTTCATCTGCACGGAGAAGATCTGCGCCCGTCAGCAGAAGAACCTCTCCGTTCCGGTCGAGGTCCTCTAGTCCCCATGCGTGAGCGTCCCCCCCGAGGTCAGCGCGGCGAGCGTGAGAGCGGCGAGTCCCACTCGCGCTTCGTCCATGGAGTCAACCCGGTCCTCGAGGCCCTCCGGGCCCGACCCGACGAGGTGGAGCGTCTGTACCTCGTCGAGGGACAGCTCGGGGCCAAGGCGGCGGGGGAGCTGCTCAGCCGCGCGCGGGACGCGGGCGTGCGGGTGGAGAAGGTGACCCGCGAGCGCCTGGCCGCCATGGCCGAGGGCGGCGTCCACCAGGGGGTGGTGCTGGAGCTGCGCGGGTTCCGCTACTCGGAGCTGGAGGACCTCCTGGAGGCCGCTCGCGCCAGCAAGCGCCCGGCGCTGGTGGTGGTGCTCGACGGAATCCAGGACCCCCACAACCTGGGGGCCATCATCCGCTCCGCCCATGCGCTGGGAGCCCACGGCGTCGTCATCGCCAAGGACCGCGCCGTCCAGGTGACGGGCACCGTGGCCAAGGCCTCCGCGGGCGCCGTGGAGCACACGCTCATCGCACGCGTCGTGAACATCTCCCGCGCGCTGGAGGAGCTGAAGGAAGCGGGGCTGTGGGTGGCCGCGGCCGACGTCGACGCCACCGAACCCATGTGGAGCGCCCGGCTGGACGGGCCCCTGGCCCTCGTCGTGGGGGCCGAGGGAGGGGGCGTCCGGGAAGGCGTCCTCAAGCACTGCGACCACCGCCTGCGGATTCCCATGGCCGGTCAGGTCGGTTCATTGAATGCGTCCGTTTCCGCTGGCATTCTGCTATACGAGGTCGCGCGGCAGCGGGGCAGCGCTCGCCCGTCCGCCAGCCAGCACTCGGGATCAATCTCCTTGACTTGAGTGGTGGGGACTTCTAAAAGGGCGCGCCTCGCACATCGGTGCCGGGTGGTTGACGGTTCCGGTGGAGGTGGGCGGGGCGGTTGGCGGGGTGCCGGATGAGTGCCGGTGTAGCTCAGTCGGTAGAGCAACTGATTTGTAATCAGTAGGTCGCGGGTTCAAGTCCCGCCGCCGGCCAAGCAGGACGAGGCCGCGGGATGAGGGCCTCGGAGGAGAAGTTGGGGGAGGTAGTCAGGGGTCGGTAGTCAAAAATTCGGAGGGATACCCAAGCGGCCAAAGGGAGCAGACTGTAAATCTGCCGGCTCTACGCCTTCGATGGTTCGAATCCATCTCCCTCCACTCGGCAATGCGGGAATAGCTCAGTTGGTAGAGCGTCAGCCTTCCAAGCTGAATGTCGTGGGTTCGAGTCCCATTTCCCGCTCCAAACGTTGTAGTCCACAGCATCGCCAAGCCCTGATAGCTCAGTTGGCAGAGCGCATCCTTGGTAAGGATGAGGTCACCAGTTCAATCCTGGTTCAGGGCTCCATTTTTTAGAGGAGTGTCATGGCCAAGGAGAAGTTCGAGCGTAACAAGCCCCACGTGAACATCGGCACGATCGGACACGTGGACCACGGCAAGACGTCGCTGACGGCGGCCATCACGAAGGTGCTGGCGAAGACGGGCGGCGCC